>NZ_JAWRWZ010000283.1:0-272 GCF_046535285.1 Chryseobacterium sp. SIMBA_028
AATTTTTGCAACTGTTGATAAACTTCGAATAGCTAGAAATAGAAATACTACTCCAATGTTTGTTATGCCAGTTATATGTAGATTACTTTATAGTACAGGAATGCGCATTAGTGAGGCACTGTCTCTTAAAAATGAAGATTTGGATTTTCATAAACGACTTATTTATATAAACAGAGCTAAAAATGGGCAACAAAGATTGGCTGTTATGAACGATTCTTTATTGTCAGTTCTAAAAGAGTATAGGACATTCAGAAACTTTATCCCAATTCATG
>NZ_JAWRWZ010000284.1:0-272 GCF_046535285.1 Chryseobacterium sp. SIMBA_028
TAGAAGTCGTGCCGCTCGATTTCCTGGTGCTCGACCGCTGCCGCGCGCTGCGGAATTTCCAGGGCGACGCCAGTGCCGAAGCAGGCTGGCAGGTGAGCACCAAACCCGCAAGATCGCATGGTCTGGGCGCGATTCTGGGGCGCGTCGTTTCCTCGTTCCGCAGTGGTTCACCTGCCCGCTGAAGCGTCTCGAAACGATACAGATCGGATGCTTGCCAGAAGCTGCAATGTGAGGTCGTCAGACAACCTTCTGTTAAGGTGTTGCGGGTAAAG
>NZ_JAWRWZ010000285.1:0-272 GCF_046535285.1 Chryseobacterium sp. SIMBA_028
CCTTGACCCCCACAGACTTCTCCGCGCGCGCTAGCCTGCTCGGTTCGGCTACTAGCAATGCCTGTGATGGCGGAACGATTGACATAATGCTGTCTGACGCCAAGAATAGTTTCAGATCAATGTACTTGATCCCTAAGGCCGCCGCCCGTTCTTGTGTCTGAGCCGAGCGTCCTTCAAGGCGAGTGACGATCTCTGCGCCCGAGCAGAGCAGTGTCCTGGCCACAGCACCGCCTATCGAACCCATCCCGATCAGTGCGATCTTCGTCTCGACA
>NZ_JAWRWZ010000286.1:0-272 GCF_046535285.1 Chryseobacterium sp. SIMBA_028
GGGTCTTTCCGACCCGAAAACCTTCGGCGAGACGAGCTATGATAACGCCCTGCCATGGACGGAAATCAAGCCTGCAAAATATAAGCCTTTCGGCGACATCAAGAGCGTGCTGCCACAGTAGCAGAGCCGCCATGATGCGCGCGTCAAGACCGATCCGGGCTATCAGAGCCTGATTGAGGACATTGCCGACCTGAAGGCGCAGCGCGACAAGGGGCTTAGCTCCCGCAATGAGGCCGAGCGCCGCAAGGAACAGGCCGCCCGCGAGGCGCGCC
>NZ_JAWRWZ010000287.1:0-272 GCF_046535285.1 Chryseobacterium sp. SIMBA_028
CTGCCTCGCCCTCGAGTTACTTTCAGTGGTGACGCCTGAGGTGAATATCAGCGTTGTCGTCAAACCACGGCGGCTTTCATCCAAGCTGGTCCGGCAATGCTACCTTCCATCGTCGCGACGGCGAGCCTAAACCGTAACCGTCTTCAAATTGCAATTTTCGAATGTATCGGCTCGTTTCCAAACCGGATACGGACCTTCGTTATGCGCGGTGGTAGGAGTCAGTCGTCATCGCGAAGATGCTGTGGCCCGTTCAGTTGCGCACTCAGACCGGA
>NZ_JAWRWZ010000288.1:0-271 GCF_046535285.1 Chryseobacterium sp. SIMBA_028
CTTCGATTTCTTTTCCTCCGGGTACTTAGATGTTTCAGTTCTCCGGGTTTGCTCTCTAATAAATTAGAGTGACATGTCTTCAACATGCCGGGTTGCCCCATTCGGACATCTGCGGATCAATTCGTGTGTGCCGATCCCCGCAGCTTTTCGCAGCTTACCGCGTCCTTCTTCGCCTCTGAAAGCCTAGGCATCCGCCATACGCCCTTAACGATTTCTTTCCTATTTATTGGTTACTCAAGCACTCGTAAGTGCTCGGTTTTCTCTTTGTGAT
>NZ_JAWRWZ010000289.1:0-271 GCF_046535285.1 Chryseobacterium sp. SIMBA_028
TATCAATGGCTTTTAAGTTCAGCAAATGCCCAAAATCAATTTGATCAAAAAAAGGATTACAGTGATCTGCTGGGAAATTTGAATTCTGTTGACGGTTTCAGTCAAAGTCTTAACCGACAGGTTTTGAGTGAGCTGTCCAGAAAATTGTTTGAAGATCAGTTCGGAGAGGGAAGTATACAACCCGGAAATTACCTTTTTGGGTCTATGTACTTACAGGTTACGACTACCGCTCAAGGACTTTTAATAAATATTTTGGATACCAGCACTGGCG
>NZ_JAWRWZ010000290.1:0-271 GCF_046535285.1 Chryseobacterium sp. SIMBA_028
GTCTTCTGGTTCCTCGGCGGCGCTGATCCGGCGTTATTCCAGGAATGGGCGACGACGGGACGCCTTCCGGAAGACATCCCGTCGAACCACTCCCCGCATTTTGCACCTGTCATCGAGCCGACGT
This sequence comes from Chryseobacterium sp. SIMBA_028, assembly GCF_046535285.1. Classification (NCBI taxonomy): domain Bacteria; kingdom Pseudomonadati; phylum Bacteroidota; class Flavobacteriia; order Flavobacteriales; family Weeksellaceae; genus Chryseobacterium; species Chryseobacterium sp. SIMBA_028. The sequence goes on from NZ_JAWRWZ010000290.1 coordinate 125, forward strand.
TGACTCATGGCACCGAGGCACTGGTGACAGCTGCGCGGGAATTCCTCGCCACTAACTGACGGAACCTCGCCACCAGCGGACGGAACTAGGCGTTCTGGCGGACACGCTCCGTTGCTGGCTCGGTTACCTCGGATTCACGACGACGGC
>NZ_JAWRWZ010000291.1:0-271 GCF_046535285.1 Chryseobacterium sp. SIMBA_028
CACCCCGAGGCAAAATCAAGATACCAGGTCGCCTATGGTCATCGTCGTCTGGCGGCAACGCGAAAGCTAGGCATCAAGGTCCGCGCCGTCATTCGCGAACTGACAGACGAACAGCTAGTGGTCAGCCAGGGCCAGGAAAACAGCGCTCGCACCAACTTGTCATTCATCGAACGCGCACTGTTTGCTGCACGCCTGGAGGAACGCGGTTTCGGTCGCGATGTGATCATGGCATCTCTTGGAGTAGACAAGGCCGCACTTTCGAAGATGATGT
>NZ_JAWRWZ010000292.1:0-271 GCF_046535285.1 Chryseobacterium sp. SIMBA_028
TCGCTCGTGCACGACTGCGCGCCGCAGATCGCCCCGGCCACGATGGCGGCGATCGTGCGTACCGAATCAGGATTCAATCCCTACGCGATCGGCGTCGTTCGCGGGCGGCTGCGTCGACAGCCGTCGAATATGGCCGAAGCGGTCGCGACGGTACGCGCGCTGGAGGCCGGCGGCTGGAATTTCAGTGTCGGGCTCGCGCAGGTGAATCGAGCGAACTGGCTGGCCTATGGCCTGTCCGCCGAGAACGCGCTTGAGCCTTGTCGCAACCTAG
>NZ_JAWRWZ010000293.1:0-271 GCF_046535285.1 Chryseobacterium sp. SIMBA_028
GTGACATTTTCGGCGAAAGCGCTGCCGGCAGCGACCATCGCAACCAGTGAGACAACGGCACCGTTCAGCAATGCGTGCTTTGAAAGCATTTCATAATCTCCCATTCTTGTGACTCAAAACTGCTCCCATGCCGGTTCTTTTAATCTCAGTCCGGCGATTGTTGAGGCGACGATACCTCTCAATACCAGTTGTGACAAGTTATATTTTTTGTTTCCCATTTTTGTCTTATGTGGTATTCGATTGAAAGGAATAAGGACTGTTGCCACAGAGC
>NZ_JAWRWZ010000294.1:0-271 GCF_046535285.1 Chryseobacterium sp. SIMBA_028
GAAACAATTTCGGTTGCCATATAGATTTCATTTTTCAAGTAAGTTGAAATATTTTCCTTATTACCTACACAACCCATTTTGTATTTCATAATAAGTGGATTATCAGAATAGAATTTATAAATTTCCAAAAACCTTTTATCATTTCTTTTAAAAAGCTCTAGACTCGAATATAATCTTAACGAATTACTGCCATTTTTAGCAAAGAAATAGAGCTCATCATTCTTGGCTGCTTTAGATATTTCTTTGAAATAACCATAAATAATACTTGACT
>NZ_JAWRWZ010000295.1:0-271 GCF_046535285.1 Chryseobacterium sp. SIMBA_028
CTGATCGTTCTTTTCTGCCTTGTTCATGAGGCTACCGCCGCTCGTTGATACGAACGGCTTAACACCAAGCCCCTAAGAAAGATTTACGAGATCTTATATATTTGCCGCTTGCGGCGTCATACCCACGAGCTCGTAGTATAGTTTCAGAACATCCTTGGCCATCACAGGTGCGGAGAAAACCGCCTTCACGGCGTCCGCCGACGGCATGGTTTGCCGTCCCCATCCGGGCTTGGCGATTGCTTCCGCCATCACCCGCGCCAGATCACCGGCG
>NZ_JAWRWZ010000296.1:0-271 GCF_046535285.1 Chryseobacterium sp. SIMBA_028
CGCCCAAAATGACCGTGAAAAACAGGCCGTCATTAAAATTTTCAACCCGATTGACAAAGCAGATACGTTACAGAAAGCGAATACAGCCATCGATGATTATCCTTTTTCCAATCAAATCCCTACTTTTATTACAATTGGAACGGTTTATCCGCAGAAAGGGTATGACAGACTTCTGGACGTTCATAAAAAACTGATTGAAGAAGGGCTTATTCATCAGATCATCATCATTGGTGATGGTTTTGATTATGTGAATATCCATGCTAAACTGGAT
>NZ_JAWRWZ010000297.1:0-271 GCF_046535285.1 Chryseobacterium sp. SIMBA_028
CTGGCTGTTCGAAGAAGGGGAGGCCGACGCTGAGCTGAGGCCGGCTTCCGCGGCAGCGAATTCCGATTCGCTCGGATTCGAACTGAACGCGGTGAGTTGAAGCACGACGGCGAGGATCACCGCCACAGCGGCGGCACCAATGGCAAGATAGTTATCCCGTTTGCGCCTCTTGGCTTGCTCCTGCCGCAGGGCGCGCTTGGCTTCCATCTGCCGGATGCGCCGTTTCGCTTCACGGTCGTCCCGCGATCTTGTTGCCAAGAGTCCTCCTGAT
>NZ_JAWRWZ010000298.1:0-270 GCF_046535285.1 Chryseobacterium sp. SIMBA_028
GCAGGAAGCCCACCCGCGGAATGAGCAGCAGGCTGGCGTCCAGCTCTGTGCTCCCGTAGGACTGTACAAAGGAATTGAGCTTCTGGTTGAAGCCCTTTGACATCACGTCCGCATGGATCTCGCCACGAAGTGCTGCCCAACGTTGCACGGGTCCCGGCAGGCCGGAAGTCTTGACACCCTTGACCATGCGGTCGGCGGCCACCCACGCCATGACCTTGGAGTGGGTGAAGTGGCGCCTCGGGCCCCGAACCTCCCAGAGTCCGTTGTCCG
>NZ_JAWRWZ010000299.1:0-270 GCF_046535285.1 Chryseobacterium sp. SIMBA_028
GCCAACGCCTTCATTGGGTCGAACAGTTCGCTGGTTGCACCTGTCCAGATTGGGGATGGCGCCTACATTGCGTCCGGCAGCGTCATCACCGATGATGTTCCTGACGAAGCGCTTGCATTTGGACGTGCGCGCCAGGAAATAAAGCCGGAGCGTGCGAGGGTTTTGCGCGAGCGGGCGCTGGCAATCAAGGCTCAGAAGAAGGCCAAGGGCTGAGTTACGGCCCGAAATCCAAAGTGACCACCTGACCGATTGAGAAATAAGAATAAATCG
>NZ_JAWRWZ010000300.1:0-270 GCF_046535285.1 Chryseobacterium sp. SIMBA_028
CCAGATCCGTCTAACCAAGCTTCGCATATATTCCTCTCGCCTTAATTGGATGGAGTGTACCGATTTTCTGAAGCATCGATCCGCCAACATGAAGGGTAAGCACTCGCGAAGATGGATCGGCTGTTCGCTCCTCAGTGTGTCCTTGATTTCATGTACTTGTTCAACGGTCATTTCAGGTCCGTAAACGAGAACACCGCCCAAGGCGGTTGTGTGGGGTTGGAGCAGATCCCACATCGTCCGAATCCTTCAATCTTTTGGCGGATGCGGGTG
>NZ_JAWRWZ010000301.1:0-270 GCF_046535285.1 Chryseobacterium sp. SIMBA_028
GATAGCCACTTCCGAGTGCAGGTGTTCGCTTGCGGGTTTGAGGCGTCCCCGGGACGCGTGCACTGCACTCATGGAGTCCTCCACAGTGACGCGTTGGTCGCCTGTCACCTGGGTGTCTTTCTCGGTGCGGCCCAAAGTAGGCAGAATCAGTGCGCGCTGCCCCGTTGCCAGGTGCGAGTGGTTCAGCTTGGTGGAGATCTGGACGCTCAGCCGCGTGTTCGCCAGAGCTTGTTCCGTCACCTCAGAGTCGGGGGCGGCGCGAACGAAGTT
>NZ_JAWRWZ010000302.1:0-270 GCF_046535285.1 Chryseobacterium sp. SIMBA_028
GCTGTTTCCTTTAAAGTTCTGGTAAGATTTCCAGAGCTGGATCATTATTTCCTGCTGCAGATCTTCACGGTCTTCAATAGAATCAGCATACATACGGGAGGCCTTATACAAAATGCCTTTATGCTGTGTGACGAGCTTCAGGAAAGCCGCTTCGGTTGGGTTACTCACGATGTTTTCTATGGGGTTAGTTATAGTTGTTTATGGGCTGTACTGTGTACTTTTGCTGCAAGAGGAATGGATAATAATAAAGTGGTGATTCCAGGTTGAACG
>NZ_JAWRWZ010000303.1:0-270 GCF_046535285.1 Chryseobacterium sp. SIMBA_028
GCGTGTCATCCGGGAGGAAGTGCCGAACGCTCTGCGTTCCGTCGGCATCATGCAGGCGCTGACCCCCAATACGCGCCGCGACCAGTTCAAGGATCCGCGCGTCCGCGAGGCGCTCAATACGCTTTCGACTTCGAGGATTTGAACAAGAACTTGGCCTATGGCGCCTTCAAGCGGATCGACAGCTACTTCTGGGGAACTGACCTTGCATCTTCGGCGCTGCCGCAGGGGCGCGAGCTTGAAATCCTGCAGGGTCTGAAGGATCAGGTGCCG
>NZ_JAWRWZ010000304.1:0-270 GCF_046535285.1 Chryseobacterium sp. SIMBA_028
GTCGAGGGCGCCAAGGGCGAGAGGTTCGGAAGCGAGGGACACGCGAGGGGATTCAGCCATGGTGCCTATTCTTTCATGCTCTACGGCTGTCCCGGGCGTTGGTGACAGGCGCTCTGTGGACAGTCATTTGCGTTTTCCACATAGGGGAGGTCAGCAGTTCCTTAGGCTCCCAGGGCTCCGTAATCTCGTAGCCACAGAACCGCATAACAAATCAAATGGAGCAAAGGACATGAGCGTCGGCTTGATCCCTGCAGCCACCCCGCCCACATT
>NZ_JAWRWZ010000305.1:0-270 GCF_046535285.1 Chryseobacterium sp. SIMBA_028
GCCACCTCATATCTCCAGAAAGTAAAAGACCCCAACCTGAGTACAAACTATGCGTTATTGTCCAGCATATATGATAAAAACGGCAATCAGGATAAGGCTTTATTCTATAAAAAGAAGCAGGAAGAATTTGAGAAAACACTGAACGGCTCCCAAAAAGAAGCGGTGAAATATGCCTTTTCCTCCCTTGAAAAGAGCAGACAAGAAACCGAGGCTAAAGCGGTACGTTTTAAAATGATATTAATTGGAGCATGTGTTCTTTTTACCATATTG
>NZ_JAWRWZ010000055.1:0-450 GCF_046535285.1 Chryseobacterium sp. SIMBA_028
TGAGGAACGGGAAGATAATCTTTGATCTGCCTTCCAAACTGGTCATATTCAATGTGAGATACAACATCCCTTCCTAATGGGGAAGCTTTGATATTGACCACCTGCTTGGGCCTTCCCAATCCGTCAACATACTGGACAGTTTCGGAGGTTTTGGGTGTGGGAAGTGTCGGATCGGATAGATAAGTCTTTGTATAGATGTAATTTTCTGTAGGGGTTAATTGGGCTTGGGCTAAACTCGTGACAAGTAAAGCACTAATTGGGAGTATTATCTTTTTCATAGTGTGTTATTTTTGATATTGGAACATAAAATTTAATGGGCTGGAAGATGATCCATCTACAGTTCCTGAAAGAAGTGTGAGAGTACAATTTCCAGATGTATCTATAAAAACTTTCCACTGACGGCCCCCTTCATTATATGTTATCTCCCGATTAACAGATGGTGTACAACTT
>NZ_JAWRWZ010000306.1:0-270 GCF_046535285.1 Chryseobacterium sp. SIMBA_028
CATTCTGTGATTTTTTTCCCAAATAAACATATAAAATAGCCAATATAATATGGAACGTGCTCGATTTTGTTACCAGAGCCAACTCTGTTAGATCATTATAAACAATTCTCTTTATAATAAGTTCCTTTCTGGAGCTTACGTTAATTGTTTTCGAAGAGTCAAGCTTTTGGAATAAATTTTCGGGTAACGTTTTGAATTTTTCTGCCCAATACTGTTGATCAATATTAAATTCTTCTGAATTGAAATACCCCCTATCTTCACTGACAAAAT
>NZ_JAWRWZ010000307.1:0-269 GCF_046535285.1 Chryseobacterium sp. SIMBA_028
GCAGGCAATGGATTACCATCCTTGTCATTCTCAAAGCTGGACGGTACATCACCGTAGTCATAGGTAGTCACTACATCAATTTGATAGTCCTCTACCTCCCCGTTGGAGGCTGTTCCAAAGTCAGCAGCATTCGCTGTGCTTACAGCTCCGTTACCTACACTTCTCTCATCAATAAGAGCCCCGCCACTGGCGGCGGTGGTAAAGTCATTCAGGGAACGATCTGAAAGTCTGAGCCTCATATAAAGCTTTGAAGCCCCGGAAGCGATTGT
>NZ_JAWRWZ010000056.1:0-450 GCF_046535285.1 Chryseobacterium sp. SIMBA_028
CGAAGGCTTGGCGTATTTTTATTATCAACCCGTGGATAACAGCAATACTGACTTGCAGCTCACGAGCTTGGAGATGGCTGAGTCCAAATCTGCGATTATCGAGCTGATCGAAAAAAACGTGATACGTATTGAGCCTATTGTTTACGAAGATTTTTTACCTGTGAGTGCGGCAGGAATTTTTCAGTCGAATCTACGCGATGATAAAAAAAGTAGCTATGAGGGAAATTCAAATCAGCAGGATTTTGAAAAAGCACTGGGTACTCACGTTCAAGATGAATTGGCTTTGTATGAGACGACTCAAGCTCAGAGTTTACAAGATTGTTTTATTGCCTTGCAAAAGACGGCATAAGCGTTAAACACGTATGGTCGGCTCAAAATAGGAAAACCTCTGTGTCACTATTGATAAAAATATTGGCAGCTATCAATGCGTTGTTATTTACTATCGTAGGG
>NZ_JAWRWZ010000308.1:0-269 GCF_046535285.1 Chryseobacterium sp. SIMBA_028
CAAGCAATTCACAATCTGTTATAGCTTGGATATACTCCGAAGCGACCATTTGTGCCTCAAATCTTTGTTGATCAGAAACAAAATTATTCTCTTCAACAAAAGAGTGTGTAATCTCTTCGCTCTTATTATTATAATAACAGAATCGGGTAACTCCTTTAAGAAGAAATCCAACGTACCGCGGAATTTTACCTGCTTCTGAAAAATATTCATCTTTGCGAAGTTCCATTGTTTCCGCCTTGCTTAATATCAATTCAATCTGCTGACTGTTT
>NZ_JAWRWZ010000309.1:0-269 GCF_046535285.1 Chryseobacterium sp. SIMBA_028
TTTAACAGAAAAGCAAAATGGCAAATGATGGGCTACAGCAGTGAATATGGTGATCTTGAAGTCAGAAAAGCGATTTCTCAAATGCTTAATCATCAGCGTGGAATGCATCATAATGAACATGATATTTCTATTACCCGAGGAAGCCAAATGGCGATGTTTTTAACGGCTCAGACTCTATTTACTAATGGTGATTGTGTAATCGTAGAAAATCTGGCATATCAACCTGCGTGGAATGCTTTCGAATATGCAGGAGCAAAATTATTACCTAT
>NZ_JAWRWZ010000310.1:0-269 GCF_046535285.1 Chryseobacterium sp. SIMBA_028
GGGCAACTATTTCATCCAAAGAACTACTATATAATACATCTGGTATATCTAAATTAGAAGTTCCATTCTTGTGTGCCTAACAAGGTTATTGTTCCTTTAAAGTATGAAAAAAATAGATAGAACTTTTGAAGAGTTAAGCATATTGATTAACAATAATAAACAAGGTTTTTTTTGATGATGATGGTCTGAAATAGATAGATGCTAAGTATAAAAAAGTCCTTAAAAAAACTAGGGTTAATATTGACTTTAACAAAAGCTTTAATCTATAT
>NZ_JAWRWZ010000311.1:0-269 GCF_046535285.1 Chryseobacterium sp. SIMBA_028
GGTTTTTTCATGTCGTAGTAATACGCGCGAACTCCCCAAAGAAGGTTCAACATCGTAATTACTCTTTTATTACCACTATACACAATAATATGAGAATTAGGTCTGTGTGCAGAAAGCTGGAACGCTGTATATCCGGAATGCGTTAATGTAACAATTGCCGAAACGTTGGTTGTTTTTGCAATTCTTACCGCTGCAAGACATACTCTGTTCGTAATGAATCTCTCATCGATACAGTTGTAGTCTTTTTCCATTGGCTCGTTCTTATGTTG
>NZ_JAWRWZ010000312.1:0-269 GCF_046535285.1 Chryseobacterium sp. SIMBA_028
GACGACGCCTCGCCGAACTATATCGTCCGGCAGATCTTCGATGGAAGCGAAGCTTGATCCATCAATGACCGCTTCAGGTCAGGCGAGGACAACAACGGTTCCCGCCTGGCTGTTTGCCCTGCTCGCCTCCTACTTCGCTGTTCACGCCGTCGTTCGCCTGATGTTGCCAGCTACGCTCGGCATCGACGAGGCCCAGCAGGTCTTCCGCCTGCAGTGGCTTGCAGCCGGCTATGGCGAACAGCCACCCTTCTACAATTGGCTCCAATACG
>NZ_JAWRWZ010000313.1:0-269 GCF_046535285.1 Chryseobacterium sp. SIMBA_028
AGTGAAGACCACTTAAGTAATAGTTAACTCCGAAATAAGTCATCACCATTGAGCAGAATGCAAACATTGTTGCAACGTGGAAAGCCCATTTGCTTCTTAAGCCCGGAACCAATCTCATGTGGAGTACGAAAGCATATACCATAATCGAGATGAAAGCCCATGTTTCTTTCGGGTCCCAGCTCCAGTATCTACCCCATGATTCATTCGCCCAGATTCCTCCTAAGAAGTTTCCTACAGTTAATGCGAACAGACCTATCGTAAGAGACATT
>NZ_JAWRWZ010000314.1:0-269 GCF_046535285.1 Chryseobacterium sp. SIMBA_028
CTCGACGATTGTCTGGCCTTCGGCCAGCTGCTTTTCAAGGTCGCTGGCGCGCTCCATCTTCTCGGTTATATTCCCGAGGGTTTTCGTAATACCTCCGACGGGCGACCCGGAGCGGTTCGCCGGTGCAAGGCCCGCGAGCGGCCGGCTGTCACGGTGAGGTGCCGGTTCGGGTCGCTCCCCGTTCGGGCTCGATATCTCAAGCAGGTTCTTTCTCGACATTCAGTTACCTCCTTCCCCAGGTCGACCGGATGTGGGCCTCGATTTCGCTG
>NZ_JAWRWZ010000315.1:0-269 GCF_046535285.1 Chryseobacterium sp. SIMBA_028
TGGTCAGATAGGCGCCGCCGGCGGTCAGATTGGAATCGAGGGCGTTGCCAAAGTTTTTGGCGCATTCCCGGCCGTTGGAAAAGTTTGCCACGCCCTGGAGGTTGCGGCCACCGCCATGTCCTGCGGAAATGACGCGAAACGATCTGTCGGCCTCGCAGATCACATAAAACCGGCCATCCGACAGGTCACCCGGGTCATTCGGCCGGGTCGCGTCCATGGCGAAATAGCACTCGTTTCGAACCTTGCCTTCGGCGACTTTTGAGAGATAG
>NZ_JAWRWZ010000316.1:0-269 GCF_046535285.1 Chryseobacterium sp. SIMBA_028
TATGATGAAGCAGGAAATCAAAGATACAGAGGAACAAATGCAAATGGTAAAACTGCTCCTAAAGACTTACTACAAGAAACTATTTCTGAGGATCTTACTGCTGAAGAAATAAAAAAGGAAGCCTTATCCAAGGCAGTTCCGGCAATCGATGAAAAAGTATTCTGGAAACAGATAAGACTTTATCCCGTTCCTGTCAATGACTTTCTTACCATAGATTGGACCAATGAAACCGATGGACTTATAGAATCCGTATCCCTTTATCAGCACAG
>NZ_JAWRWZ010000317.1:0-269 GCF_046535285.1 Chryseobacterium sp. SIMBA_028
CGATCTCTCAGGAAAACGAAAAAGTGGTGGAAGATGTATTTTTAAGAGGAGATTTGGTGAAATTCGCCAAAACTTTCCCCGATAAAGACGCGATGGAAAAAGATTTTGCAGACGTAAGAGAATTTGTGAAGAGATCATCAAAGGATTTAGAATTCGAAAACTTGAGAAAGGATGTTTAATTTTGAATTTTATAGTCCGTGGTTTTTACTGCTTTTTGTACTGTTTATTCCTCTTTTTATCAGAGATGTAAGCAAACAGAAAAAGAAAGG
>NZ_JAWRWZ010000009.1:0-249930 GCF_046535285.1 Chryseobacterium sp. SIMBA_028
TTACCTCTTTGTGAACGTTTTTATCGATTAAACCAGATGTCAGGTAACAGACATCAGATAACAGACCAATACGTCTGCACTCTGATATCCATATACTGATATCTTATATACAGCCTTTAGGGTGGTTTTAGCGGTGGGGCTCACCTGTTCCCATTCCGAACACAGAAGTTAAGCCCACCAGCGCCGATGGTACTGCTAACGCGGGAGAGTAGGCCGCCGCCAGTTTTTATTTTATTTTTAAAATCCTTTATCATTGCGATAAAGGATTTTTTTTTGTGCCCTACATAGATCATTACTAGCAAAATACGAGAGATCATTCGATCTGCAATATTGTAACTATGCACTAATACTGAATCATATGCTTCCTTTTGCTATAGTCTTGATATAATGAAGAATAATCTTACCTGTACAATTAAATATTTTTAATTTGGACCTATTGTAAAGACTAATTTAGCATTATAGCTTGTAGCAGGAATTGTTACAGAAACTCCGCTTATCTGTAATTGTGTATTAATACCCGAAAAAGAGACACTGTTACCAAGTCCTAGAACTCCGGCGAAATTTATGGTTAAAAATGTAGCATCTACTCCCTGTGGGATTTCTATGTAGGTAGTTCCACCATTGATGGTAGCGGTACAAAGAACGCAAACACCACCTATATTTGTAGTTCCACCGCTCCTTTTTGCATACAGGCGCAACGAATTATTCCAGGCAGTCGGAATATAATGCATGCTGACCTTAGCAGCTCCACCAGACAGCAGATTTAGAAAAGATCCCGGTAATAACCCGGAGAGTGTTAATAAAGTATCACTGCTTTGATAGGTTCCTGCATAATTAGTCCCTGCTTCAGTAATAGGAGGCACACCTACCACCCAATTACTCCCACTAACATTTAATGTTTGTGCTTCCACTTCCACATAGCTACTCATCATTATAGGAATGATGTATAGATATTTTTTAAAGAGTATTTTTTTGAGAAAGCGACTATTGATTTTCATATTTCAATGTTATTCTGTAATGGTATAGGTGATTGTAACTATTGTATTTGTTTGAGCTGTTATAGTATTATAAGAACCCGGAACCAGAGAAATAGTAATATTATGCCCATTATTGGCTCCATTTCCGGTATAAGCACCTCCAATACCACCGATGATTGTTATAGGTGTAGCGGTAAGGGTTACCTGCCCTGAGGACGAGCCTAATGTTCCACCTCCTGCTCCGGAAGCTGCTCCAGCCTGTAATCTTATATTAACCCCCGGAATAACTGGATTCACAGATGCTGTTATTCTTCTGGTAGCTCCTGCTGGGGCAATTGCAGAGGTATAATTAATCCATTTTGATGTATTGGATGTTGGATTATTAAGAGCTCTTCCTGCTTCTGTAGGGGCTGTAAAACTTACGCTAATATTTCCCGAGGGTTCAATATCCATTAAAGTAACAATGGGTAATGATATGGAGGGGGTTGTCTGGGAATAGATGATACCAGATAAAAGAAAATAGGTTAGTAATATTATGGAACGGAACAATATCATTTCTGTTTTTTTATTTCATTATATCCTACTTTTAAAGTTTCCTGCTGATATTTAATTTCAATTTGCTGTTTTACAATATTGATATTTAATTTTTTCATTTCTTCCGGCTTTAAGGTAAATTGAAACTGATTGGTTGAGATCTTATACCGTTTGTCTAGACCGTTTCTATAAATTTTTACCGTCCATTCACCAGGTCGGAGATAAGTAAAATCAAAATCCTCTCCGATATAACAAATCTTACGGTAGGTTTGCTCACCACTAATGGTCTCTATGATGATACTTTCCTTTTTCCTTTTTTGAATAGGGGCAGGCTGATTTTTTTCTATACTTTCTGTAAACTGAATATGCCCCTGTATTTTAGCCGCTGTAGTCAAGCCGAAGTTAAAAACATTTACCTTATTTATAAGTGAGATTGAAGCGGGTAATGCTACAGTTGGGATATCATTGATGTCTGTGGTTGATCGATCCATTTCAAGATAATAATCTCCCGGAGTAACATTTTTAAATATGAAATTTCCGTCCTTATCAGTTATGGTAAGGTGGTTTCCGAGCATCAGTTTTACTTCTGATATTTTCTTCACTCCCAGATTACTGATGTTTCCTGATAATGTAGTATACTCAGCAACCCTTTGTACAGGAACATTTAAGCGTAAAGTATAGCGTAGAGAAAATATAAAGTCCTTATTGGCAAGATCTCCTCTTTGTAATGTATAGCGTCCGGATACGTCAAATTCATGTCCCGGGAAAAGCTGTTGGTGAAATAGAAGTTCAAGAAGATTTCTATCCTTGAAATAATATTCCGGCATATAGTTATTCTGATAAGTAAAACTTAGAGATGTTTTTTGTGAAAAATGGCTTATAATATTTGCTCCATAATAGATTTGTCTTTCATTTTTCAACTGATATCTGGATGTCACGGCATAGCTTCCATATAAATTAAAGAATGTTTTAAACTTTTCAAATCCTACGTTGGCCGTATATAATCGGGAAGTTCCGGAGAAACCAGTCAGATAATTATCCGTTTTTCCAAGCTGGCCTTCCAGATTGATCTGAAAAATTCCTATTTTTTGATTAATACCTAGTCTGTAAAAACGTTCATCATAGTCAAATTGTTTTGGTTCCAAACGATCCTGGTACTTTTGGTAGCCACTATAAAGCATAACAGTACCTTTACCCGCGTAGGAGTACTGAATACCGTATTGCAAAAATTTTCTGTAGGGAGCTGCGAGCAATAAAGTATCTCTTTCAAAATTTTTAGCATCCTGAACAAAGTTGGCAGTAATATTCAGCCTTTTTGAAACCCTGTATTGAAGCCCTCCGTTAAATGTACTTGTATTGGTGAAGTATCCTGCAAATTCAGGGCTGGATCTCATATACATCACGTTTCCATTTAATCTTTCAAAATTAGCCTGAGCCTGTATCATATAGGCCGTTCCCTCCGTTTTATCCGTTTTACTGTAGGATACTTCTCCTAAAAGATTCAGGTTTTTAGATACCTGAAACTTTCCTGTTAAATAAGGCAAGTGTGCATTGGAATCTAATCTTGAAATGGCAAAGATATTTTCTTCCTTTCTTGGTATTTTGTACAAATATCCGGCTGTGATTTCTGATTCCTTTTTTATTTTAAATTTTGAATAGACATTAAACTCATCTTTGATATCTCGGAAAAATCGTGGATGATTATAAAAACCACCAATACTTATTTTATTGATGTCAAATCTTAGTTCTGCTCCACGTCCATACCTTGAATATTCGGTCAGGAAAGATGAAGAATAGGTTTTATCACCTAAATGGATAAGGAAATGATCCCTTTTATAGTTCACGAAATATTCTTCATATTGGGTAAAAGAACTGTATTCAACTGGGTTTTTAGTTACAGCATGAAATTCTATTTGTCCTTTATTATCTTTGTCAAGGCTTCCTTTACCATAAATTTCACCCTGAAAACCATCATTATAATCTCCTCTGTTTCTCATTCCTATAAATGCCAATGAAGCTGAAACGGGTAAACGATGGTATATGTCATCCTCAGAGGGCTTAATAGATATTACCTTCACACTTACATATGCCGTTTCCATCTCCTTTGGATGATCTGAAGAATAAACAGATAAGTGAAGGTTTTGAAACTCATTTTTTCCTAATTCAGGATCGGTTTTTCGGGAGATAGATATTTGTTTTGTCTCTCCTGGAGATAAGAAAATTTCTGAATCCTGATCTATGATGGCATTCTTACTTTCTAGGGTAAGTTTTTCCGGAATGTTTCCATTATTTTTAATCAGAAAATTAGCTTTAATGGTTTCTCCGGCCCTTACAAATTCCGGTGAATTCAAAGCCGTGAGAGAAAGATTTCGGTTTCCGGAAACAGTAACTTTTGAAATTTTTGTAAAGGAAATCCCATTGTTTCTGTCTGTAATATTCAATGTTACAGTGTAGGTGCCCTGGCCTGTTTCTGTTGCAATACGCAGAGGAACCAGATATGCTGATGTTTCGTGAGGGGCAATTTGGAATTCTCCTTTTGCTAAAATGGGTAGTATGTGCGGACTTGAGGTACTTACTGAAATATCATAAGTTCTGTTTTCAGCAGAATTATTTTCTAATGTGAACGGGATAGAAGTAGACATTCCCGGTAATAAACTATCTTTTTTACTAATCAATCGGTTAGATTGTTGTTGAGAAAAAATAAATATCGGGAATAATGATATAATAATAAAGAAAGTCCAAGTTCTAATCATTTTTTACTTCTAGTTCCACATTGAGTGCAAATGCATTCTCCTCTTCATCGGTTGCTATTATTGCTGCTTTATATTTTTCTGGAGGTACTTTACTAATATCAATATAAAATGTTTTGGAGGTATTGGGCAGCAATCCCATCGTTAAACTTGAATAAGTACCTAACTTTTCACCGGTTTTACGATTATAGATTTCAATGGATGTGGTTGGTTTACAATAAAGATTACCATTGTTGGCTATCGCAATCATTACAGTTTGCTTTCCCTCTTGCTTTTCTATTTTTACGCTTTCAAACTTAAGAATTGGCTTGGCTTTTTCTGTTTCAAAATCCGTAATAACCTGTATTGCATAGCGTATAACAGAAGTAATATTCACTCCTTGCTTATTATCACTAGGCTTAATGTCTTCCACAGGTTCTACAATAATTACGCTCCAGTAGCTTCCAGGATCCATCGCCTGATTAGGAACAGTAATTTCATAAAATACCTCTGTTTTTTCTTTACCTTTAAGAGTGATCAGGTTGGTGTTAAGTTTAACCCATTCTCCGTTAGTACGTTTGTTGGTATGCAGCGTTGTATAATGGATTGTTCCGTCAGCCTGGTAGGTGAAATCCTGTAAAAACAATTTTACAGTTTGAGGAGTCTTGCTTGTATTTTCAATGGCAACTTTTCCCTTGTAGACTTTTCCGGTTTCAATTTTGTAAGAATGCGTAAGTCCGTTGAGAACCACAATACCGGCATGTAAAAAGCTGAATTGCAAAATCAGGGTGATCAAAAGAAGGATACGCTTTATCATCATCATCATTATATAAAGTTTAGAGTTTAATCATTAATAATACAAAACCAGGAAGAAACTGAATATCAGCTTCTTCTTGTTTTTGAATGCAGAAAAGAATTTTATTTAAATTCTAATTATCTGATATGGTATACGTAACGGTAGCTACTGTAGTGGCTGTTGCCTGTAAATCTGCGTAAGCTGCCACTCCTCCAGGGCCGCTTCCTGCAGCAAGAGCATACGTAAGGTTGTGTCCGTTATTGGCACCATTTCCTGTATAAGCACTTCCGATACCTGAAATAATCGTCTGGCCGGCAGCACTTAAAGTCAATAGACCTGCGGATAATCCTAATGTACCCGCTCCGGATCCAGTAGCTGCAGCAGCAGTTACATTAAGATCAACTCCGGGAATGATAGCATTCATGCTTACACTTACATTACGGGTAGGATCTGCAACAGATTTGATGGAAGAATAATTAAGCCATAAAGTAGTGTTAGCTGTAGCCGGAATAATAGGATTTCCTGCCTCTGTCGGAGCTGTAAATCCAAGAGTAATATTTTTTGTGGCAGCAGGTTCAATATCTACCAAAGCAACTTCAGGGATAGAAATTGTGACTGTATGGTTATCTGTATTGGTATCCTGGGCACTTAGGCTTGCAGATACAGCAACTGCAAATAGGGACATTGCAATCGTTAAGTTTAATTTTTTCATGATGCTATAATTAGTTAAGTGAATATAACAAAATTCAATATATTATAAAAAAAATATATTATAATTTTTTTATTGTTAATTATTTTACTTTTTTAATGTAATATAATTGTGAATTATTCTGTATTTAATAATGAAAAAATCCTGTACAGTACGTACAGGATCTATAGTCTTATTTGAAATAACTCTAAGCCCAATGAGGATCCGAAACGGAAACTTTACCTGTTTCCAGTCTGCCGGCAAAATGCCAGATATGATCTTCAAGAGTGACTTTAAGGTCGTACCAGCCCTTGTATTTGCTAAGATCAATCATTATTTTATCCTCAGACTTCTGTACAGATATCGTTTTTTTACTTTTCTCATACAGATTTTCCAGGCTTAGATTGATGTTGCTTTTTTTATGATTTTTAAAAACTAATTCAATCTGGCTTTTTAAACTGTTATTAATAAGAATTACCTCGACGTCCGGTTTTTGAGCTCCCTTGAATTTTCGGAAAAAGCCATTAGGACCAAACACTTCATAATCATACGTTCCGGATTGTACCACGGGATGTGACAATTCCTGCTTTGAATACAATGCATAGGAAAAATAATAAGTATCGCTATTCAATTGGGTTCTGTCATAAAGATGAAGCGGAACTCCATTTTCTTTTACATTGGTCATCGTGATCTTATCTCCACCCAAATTCACATAGAAGTCATAAGGAAGTGGATTGGATGGTTTCATTCCCCTTTCTTGAATATCAAGCAGGCTGTTATTCAGTTCATTTTCAGAATACCACTTCAGTTGGGGAACAGGTTTGTTTTTGGCAGCATTAATGGTTTTCGCAAAATCCTTTTGATCAAGATAATCCATTTGCGGAGCATTAGCATTTGGCGTGTTGAAAGCAGATGTCAAATCTCCGCAAATAGCTCTTCTCCAGTCGCTGATAGTCTCTACATGAACATTTTTATTAAACTTCTTCATGATAAATTTTTCCAGAAACTGTAGCACAGAGGTGTGATCTGAAACCTCAGAGTTGACAAAACCTCCCTTGGTCCATGGGGAAGCAATAATCATCGGAACCCTGTAGCCAAGGCCAACAGTTCCTTCTGTTTTTTCATAATCCTTTAAGGTAGGATCAGACATGTATTCTTGGGACTTGTCTACATATTCAACTCCGTCTTTTCCGTTTATATCAACCGGTTGACTAGGGTTTAATGGCGGCGCAAAAGGGATGACGTGGTCAAAATAACCGTCATTTTCGTCATAATTGATAATGAAAATAGTCTTTTTCCACGTTTCAGGATCTTTGGTCAAAATATTTAAAACCTCAGAAATATACCATGCTCCATACCAAGGGGAACCGGGATGATCTGAGAAATGTTCAGGAGCTACCAGCCACGAAACCAATGGAAGCTTTTTCTCTTCTACATCCTTACGGAACTGAAATAAAACATCACCTTTCGGAACGACCAGCCTTTCTCCGTTTTCATCTTTACCAATTTCCAGATTGTGATAATCAGGATCATTTGAATTGGTAGTGAAGGCCTTTTCATGTAGGTTTTTCTCCTGTTGTGACAGGTTTGAATAATTATCAGGGTGATATGTAACCTGATCTTCCTGAAGTTCAGTAATCATCACCTCCAGTCTTTCTTTTTGGCTAGGATTTTTTACGATTTCCTGTTTCAGTGAAGCGATCATTTTGGGAATATTCTCGTAATACCCCTTTGAAAATTTCACATTATATTTTGAAAACCACTCAATCGGGTTATCTGTAAAGTTGCTTAGCCATGCTTCCTGTTCTCCGGACATTCCCTTCGGCAGGCTGATTTCATTCTGGTAGATACGCCATGATACGTTTTGTTCCTCTAAAATCTCAGGGAAACTCTTCCATTTTGCCTGTCTGGCTTTATCATAATCAATATCATCATTCACAACATTGGCCTTTGATTTACCGTTTTGATGTTCTCTTAAAGTTCCGGACCAAAGAAATAATCTGTTAGGAGTAGTCCCCGTAAGTGAAGAACAGAAATATTGATCAAATATGGTAAAGGCATCTGCCATTTGATAATAAAAAGGAAGATCTTCACGGTTGTAATAGCCTAGAGTAAGGGGAATATTTTTATAATCCTTATTTCCTGAAGCCTTTGCCTGAAGCCATTGGTCATATTTTCCTTTATTCAATGCATGTTGCTGATTTTCCCAAGAATGGGGAAGCGAGCTCATCCATGTAGACTTGGTGTTTCTAAGATCCAAGCGGGCCGGTGAGGCATATTTCCCGTTATTTTCCTTTTGAAAGAAGACAGAATGCCCATCTTGTTTTATAAAAGCTCTTTTATCCAAAAAACCTCGAACTCCTTGTAAGGCACCAAAAGCATGATCAAATGAACGGTTTTCCTGCATTAGGATAACCACATGCTCAGCATCATAAAAAGTAGACTGTGCGGCCGGATCAATAGCTAAGGCCTTTAAAATTGCAGGATGAAGAACACTTGAAGTTCCTAGTCCGGCTAATAAAATACTTGATTTTTCTAAAAATTCTCTTCTATCCATGTTCAGTCGTAATAAGAAAGAAACCGCAAGTTAATAGGATTTTCCTGCGATTTCTTTGTTTTGTTTAAAATAAATAAATCAGATTTCTACTGCAACCACCAAGGTTTAGAATTAATATTGTCATTCCCTCCATACTGAGTGGTAAGCGCTGCTTTTAAATTTGCATTGTTATAGCTATACTCGGATTGAGGATATCTGAATCTGAATGGTGCCGGAACCCCTGCCTTTAATGGATAGTTTGGATATCCTGTTCTTAAATAATCATAATAGGAAGTCCATTGAGCCTGATGGAACATGGTCATGTATTTTTGGGTAATAATTTTTTCCACTTGGGTTTCTAAGGGTTCAGTATTATTATATATAACCAAAGGAGTTGTAAGGTATTGGTTGACATCAAAGCCTGCGAAATATTGTCCGGGATTTTTTACATACGTTTGATAGAAAGTAAAACTTGCCTTGATCGCATTGTCATAATGTGTTTTTGCAGATCCGGAAATCCAGCCTCGGGCAGATGCTTCTGCTAAAATAAATTCTAATTCTGAATAGCTTAATACTGATGCTGGCTCGTTGGTAGCATCCTTATAAAAACGATCATTTACTTTAGAGATATTTTTCGCTGTGATTAAAGCCGCATTATCAGAATAAGGTGATGTAGGATTCCCACCATTATATCCTGTAAAGTCTGTAATTGCTTTTCCTGCTTCTTTGGCACCGGTAGTTTGGGCGGCAAATGTAAATAAACGGGGATCATGTCTGTTTTTAAAGAGATTAATAAAATAATCTGCCATATATAAACTAGATCCATATCCACTGTTGTTGAACATCGTGTATCTGCTGTCTGCAGCATCGGCAAACTTGAGTTCTCCGTTATCTGAAATAGAAGTCATCAAAGGCTGACTGCCTGCAATGGATGCAAATTCTGTTGCAATATTATAGCTTCCAACCGTTGTTTTTTTAGATAAGGTCATCAGTATTTTCAATCGGAAAGAATTGATCAGTTTTTTCCATTTTAAAGCATCTCCGCTGAAAACAATATCACCCTCAATTTTATCATTGGTATTGATCAGATCATTGGCCTCTTTTAATTCTGATAAAATTCCGGACATGATAGCGTCCTGGGTATCATATTTTGGCTGCGTAATTCCGGATTCACCCTTTGCAGCTTCAGAATAAGGAGCACTTCCTACTTTTAAACTTATATTAAAGAAATGATAAGCTCTGAAAAACTTGCCAATGGCAATATAATTTTTATTGTTGATCTTCTCTGCTTCCTGAATCATTTTTTCTGTATTCAAAAGTCCTTTGGTATAAACCTCGAAAGAAGCATCATTCCACTTCATATACTGATAGGTATTCTCACCATCTGTACCGATCATCATTCTGGAAGCATACATATTATCACCATCCACCTGAAAAGTGTATTTTGAAACATACGTTAAAAGATATTTAGGATCAATACTGGATGGGTCATTTGGATTTTCATTGATGGTATCCAGACTGGATTCACACGAAGTTAGTGCTAATACCCCTGCAAGAAGGATAGATTTTATATTGAACCACGTTACAGTCTGCCTTGCTTTAGCGATTACATTGATATTATTTTTCATTGTATAGACGTACTTTTAATTAAAACTTAAGATTGAATCCGATTCCAAACCATCTGCTTGATGGATCCTGAATATCATTCGCGATGTCACCCGTTCTTCCTGATCTGATTTGGAAGTCAGGATCAGAATATAGATTCTTGGATTTCTTCCACATGGCAAGGTTGTAGGCAGAAATATTTGCGGTAAAGCCTTTGATCATTCCCTTTGGATTCAGTAAAGAAGAAAAATCATATTCTAATACTACAGACCTTAGCTTGATGAATGTTCTGTCGAAAACATTTGCAAATTCTTCACTTTCATCCTGCGTTACCCTTGCCTGATAAGGGTAATTCTGGGCCCAGTCCTGGAAGCTGATAGCCTTAGTATGCGGAGTATAAAGCCCTGTTGTAGGGTTGTAGTTTACCCCATCCGGTACAAAATAATAACTTCCCGGGTGAGCATATTCAAGATCTCTGTAGGCAACAGAATTAGGATGCTTTCCTCCCCACCACATTTTTTCAACGACCTGAGATCTCATAACACCACCGATGCTTCCATCGATCCCGATATTTAGAGATAGTTTTTTATACTTGAAACTGTTGTTGAAACCAAAAGTCCAGTCCGGATTGAAATGTCCCAAGTTGCTTGGTGCATTTGCTCTGGTTGGCATTCCTGATTTAGCATCCAGAATTACTTTTCCATCCGGAGATTTTTGCCAAGTATAATCATAGTAGCTGTCCATTCTTTCACCTAACTTGATATTCTTGTAGTTGGGCATATTATCATAAATGGAAGTCAGCTTTTGTTCGTACGTACTCCAGTTGATTAAAGTTTTCCAAGTAAAATCAGATGTTTTTACAGGAACCAGCCCTAGGGAAACCTCGAATCCTTTTGTCGTATACTCATTTCCGTTTACATACTGGGAAATGAATCCGGATGATTCGGCACTCGGGAATTCAAGAATATTGTTGTAATCCAGTGTTCTGAAGTAGGTGGCATCTAAGGTAATTCTGTTATTGAGGAAGCCTGCACTTAATCCTAGTTCATAAGATTTTGTCTGCTCAGGTTTTAAAGAGTTTTCTATATTCAGAATTGTTGGATAAAGGTAGGTTGGGTTCCCATTGAAAGTAATTCCTTTATTATTCAAATAATAATTTCTGATTGAATAAGGCTGGAAGTCATAAGCCACTTTTGCCCATGAAGCAGAAAGTTTTAGCATATTGATAGACTCCGGAAGCTTTACCAGATTGGAAATTACAGCACTTACGGAAGCAGATGGATAAAAATAAGATCTGTTGGCCTTAGGCAATGTGGAAGACCAGTCATTACGTCCGGAAATATTGATAAAGAAAACATTATATAATCCAATGTCAATTGTAGAATAAGCACTGTAGATCAGCTTTTCTTTTAGATAAGTATATTTTTTGATTGCCCCGATGGAGTTTTCCATTGTATAGACTTCAGGAACCTTCAAACCATCTGTAGAGGTTTCATTATTGTTGTTTTTGTAGTAAAATGTAGAACCTCCGGCATTGATGGTAAAGTCAAAATTTTCAGATATCTTTTTCTTATAGGTGGCCAATACATCATAGTTAAGATTCCAGGTTTTTACATCTTTCAATATATATCCTCCGCTTCTTGGTGCACTATAGTTGAAATAAGAATAAGGGCTGAATGTTTCCGTCTTGCTGTGATTTTCTACAATGGATGCTTTCCCCTTTACAGAAAAATCCTTAGTTGCTTTATATTCCAATCCGGCCTGTGCATTGATGATATTGGTTCTGTTTTGATTTTTATAATATTCCGCACCAAACCAAGGGTTATTGTACCATGCATAGTTCCAGTTAGCTTGTGAAGTTCCCTCTTTTCCTGGAACCCACATATGATTTCTCAGTGCATTCCCATCTACGTCACCACCCATCCAGATCAGGATCGTGTACATGTGTCCGCTGGGATTATAATCATAATTGGGAACATTAGGAGTAAAGGCCTGATTGAAGGTGAACTTCGTGTCAAATACAAACTTATCGCCCAAGTGATTTTCAGAAGAGAAATTGACCCCATATTTCTGAAGATAAGAATTAGGAACCCTGTCATCATAATTCATGAAATTTCCGGAAAGTCTGTATATATCCTTATTATTCCTATAGCTGATTGCAAAATTATTGTTATTGATAACCGCAGGTTTCAAAAATGTATCTAAGTTATCATGATACTTCCAGTCAATCGGAATCCTTTCGTATCGGGATTTATCATTATACTGAGTTCCTGTAACAGCCCCATACCACGGTGTAATCTGACCTGTTACTTTATCTCGGATAGGGCTATTCCATTGGGCAATCTGTAACCCCGGAACAAACTTTGGTCCCCAGATCATATCACCATCATTCACTCCACCATCAGCGCCGTCCCAGAACTCATACTTTCCGTGAGATCCGTTACCATATTCCGTTTGGGTTTTTGGAAGATTGGTAAACCCTCCTGTAATCATGGTATTTTGAGAGAACTCTACAGAAAATCCTTTCTTCTTGGCACTTTTTGTAGTGATCAGAATAGCCCCATATCTACCTCTTGAACCATATAGAGCAGAAGCTGGAGCTCCTTTCAGTACGTTGATATTTTCTATATTGTTAGGATCCAGATTTTGAAAAACTTCCTTTTCTACAATTACACCATCAATGACAAAAACCAGATTGGAATTTCCTCTCAATGTAAACTGTGGTGCCTGTTGCATCCCCGTTGGATTGGAAACATTAAGTCCAGCTACCTGTCCTGAGAAGAGATTTCCTATACTTGGCGTAGTAATGGTTTCGAACTGTTTGGTTCCTACTTCCTGTGTAGAATATCCAATCTTTTCCTTCTTTTTAGCAATCCCCAGGGCCGTAATGACAACTCCTTCAATTTGCTTTTCATGGGTCTTCCTTAAAACAATGGAATACTCCTTTTTTGAAGAAACCTCCACGGTATAAACAGAAAAATCAGGTGAAAAAAATTCCAGAATGTCTTTTGGATTGGCTGAAATGGTGAAATTCCCATTTTCATCGGTCATGGCGGTCTTTCCTGTGTTTTTGTCGGTAATATTTACACCCGAGACACTGGTGCCGTTTTCAGATTTTACATTTCCGGAAATGTTAATTTCCTGAGCCGTAATATATAAGGGAAGTAAAAAAACTGCAAATGTAGCTAAAGCTTTCTTCATTTTTTTTGAATGCAAATTTAGCCGGGCATTATTACCTATACTTTACGATCATATTAAAATAAAAATACGATTTATGTATTTTTTAATGAAAATAATTAACGAAATGGTAAAGTGTAAAAGCGCTTTTGTGAGGGGATTTTTACTTTATTATATATTATAAGCCACAAAAGTCACAAAAGCTTTATTATTCAATCATTTTAGAAAACTTAAGCGTGCGTAGCTTAAAGACTGAAGGTTTTAAAAAAAATTGTGGTTGAAAAAAGAATAGATAAAGAAAATATGAATCTGAGCTAGTTAAAATCTGCTCAGAATACCCCAATGAATCTTTATATCATTGAATTTAAAAGGATTTCCAAATTCATTACCATTAGACAGCTGAAAACTCATCAGACCGATCGGGATAAAAAAATTGAAACCTAGCCCGACACTGTAAAGCTTGGGTTTTACATTCAACGATTTATTATTGAGCTGCCCATATTGCCCAAAGAGGTCAAAGAAAGCCTGATTGCCGATGAGGTACCGATATTCTAAACTTCCATAATAATAGAAATCTGCAGCGAGGGAATTTTCATTGAATCCCCGCATGGAATTCCAGCCTCCAAATCGATACAATTCGTTGGCAGAAAACTCTATTTTAGAATCCATCATAGCCCCTTCTCCTTTAATATTCAGGAAATGGTTCCCGGAAATATGATAATTATGTTCCCCAAAAAAGTAAAACTGGTTTTGGGTAGATTTAATGTTCCCTTTCGTATAGGTTGTTGTTAAATAATCGTATCCTGCATTGATCCTTGTTTTGTAAAGGAAAAGATCAATATCGGTAGGCTCAGTCATTTCAAACCATATCCCGATTCCTCTTTTGTTGTAATCCTTTCCCTGAACATACAATGAATCAATAATCGTAGAAGTTTCCAGAGTTGCTCTAAGACCAATCTTATTACGGTTGTTGATGTGATAATAAAAAGCCGGAAGAAACTTTACGTTGGCAAAGGTAGAATCCTGTCTGTAGATATTCACCTTGGTATTCATCCCCACATTGGATTTAAAAAGGTAAGGAATGTCTACCTGAAGATCAAAGGTTTGCCCCTTGTCAGGGTTTCTCTGCCAATAAAGATTAACCGCCTCAAAACCGTTGAACATATTCCTGAAATTAACGTTCATGGTCCCGTTTAGGGTAAACTTTTCAGACTTATCATTTCCAAAACCAATTACCCCATCAAAAGTATTGGTCTTTTTCTTTTCCAAAAACAGGTAAATATTGGTAGAATCTTTAGTGAACAAAGTCTGTGGCTGCCTTTCAAGCGTAACAAAAGGGTGGCTTTGAAAGGTCTTATTAATGGCTAATAAGTTTTTATCATCATAATTTTTACCCTTAAATTCCTTTTCAAGATTTTTGATAAATCGTTTTGGAACCTTATCGTAACCTTTTATAACAAAACCGTTGATCGTTCTTTTATCATTTTTATTGATATCCAGTTCTACAATCGGAAATCCATTTTTCTGTCCCTTATACTTAGACTTGATTCTACTGAAAGAATATCCGTCATCAATATAGCTTTTGTTGATGCTTTTCTTGGTTGAATCTAAATTTTTAGTAAAAAAATCTTTCTGAACTTTCAGTTTCTGAACAATAGAATCGGAAAGGTTAACATAGGTTTCATTGAAATTTTTCCCTTTATCATAAAAAATTTCTGTGCTGTCTCCTTTTATTTTTACATCTTTCAGCTGAGTAAAGAAGTAGTTGCTTTGAGCCAGAGAATCCAGATATTTTACCGCAGAAACAGAGTCTTTTACTTTTTTTCTGACCTTGGTTTCAGTATCAATCAGCCAATACTGTTTTTTCTGCGCTTGTATAAAAACGCAGAACAGGACAAAAAATATTTTTAGAAACAGCTTCAATTCTCAATGTTTTAAACCATAGATAGCTTGCTAAATTTAAAATAAAGCTTAATGCTCCTCAATGGTTTAAAGTAATTATTATGTAACTTTTTATAAAACTGAAACTAATCCAGTTTATTATACTTCTTCATTAAATTCTCATAAACTCCCTGCGGAAGAATCCATTTCAAGGGAACTCCTATTTTCTGCCCGAATTTACCAAAATAATAATGAGCTTTCCATTTATTCTTCCCCAAAAGTTTTTCAATGTATTCTGCCACTTCTATAGGTTCGGTTCCATCGTTCACATGAGCATTCATCAAAGAATACACTTTATCAAATACATTTTTATAAGGCTGGGAAACCTGGGCAATAACTCTGTTTTCTGCAATATTGGTTTTAATGTCTCCTAAGTGAAGAGAGCATACGTCAATATTCCAAGGGTAAACTTCATACCTCATCGCTTCAGTTACTTTATCCAGAGCAGATTTTGATGCAGAATAAAATCCACGGAAAGGTAATCCCATCTCACTTCCGATACTGGAAACATTAATGATTTTTCCGAATTTATTTTCACGCATTTTGGGAAGTACGGAGCTCATCATCTGAACAGGACCTGCCAAATTCAGACTGAAAAGTTTTAGAATATCTTCCTTAGTAGAATCCTCTACGGCACCTACCATTCCCATTCCTGCATTATTAATCAATACATCAATTCTGGTTTCGGTTTTCAGAACCTCGGCAATGGCGTTTTGAACAGCAGTGTTGTCGGTAACATCAGTCGGTATCGATTTGAAATACTGGCTTTCCGTATGTTTTCTGCTTAAACCATATACTTTGTTCCCTTTTTTACCAAAATATTCGGCTAATGCAAATCCAATCCCTGATGAGGTTCCTGTAATGATAATGGTCATTTAATCGTATGATTTTTATAATGTTTTATTCTTTCCTGCACATGGATAGCCTGTTTTGGATATCTATGAGTAGGTGAAAAATCTATTTTCAGCAAATGTAAAAAAAGAATAATGAACTATGTTACTTATTGTATCTGAAAATATTTTTAATCCCAACAGGTTTATTGTCTCCAATTGATGGTAAACTTAAAAGAAAGTTAATGTCAACCATGCAGAAAATATCAATGGAATGATTACTTTACTTATGTATGTGATTGTTTTACAATATTTTAATTTTCATTCATCGAGGTTTGTTTTTGATGATGCCTAAAATTTCTTAATAAAAACATAAGGAAATCTTAATGAGGTAAGGGGAAGTGCTGGTCTAATTTTGCGTCTAATTAAAAAGGATGTCATGAATGTATTTAAAATCCCTGTCTCAGTAACTTATTTAACGGGTAGGGTATTACTTATTGGTGCAATATCTGCTTCACCGATGTTCCTATCTCAAAAAAAGGACAGCTTAAAGGAAAAAACCCTTGATGAGGTTGTCGTGATAGGATACGGAACCCAGAAGAAAAGCAAAGTATCTGGTGCAGTTGCAGAAGCTTCGCTGGATAAGCTTAGTTCAAGATCTTTATCCGGAGTAGGAGAAGTACTTCAGGGAAAAGCTGCTGGGGTAACGGTAGTGAACGAAGGGGGAGATCCTAATGGCTCGCCTAAAGTGAATATCCGTGGCTTGGGAGGGGTGAACGGAGAAACTCCTCTTTATGTGGTGGATGGTGTCGTTTTTAACGGAACTCCTGCCATTAACCCTAATGATATTCAGGATATTTCTGTGCTTAAAGATGCTGCTGCTGCCATTTACGGAGCGAGATCTTCCGGCGGGGTAATTCTTATTACCACAAAGAGAGGTAAAAAAGGGAGTCTGACTATTGATTTTGACGTTAAATATGGAATCAATCAGGCATGGAAATTAAAGGAATCTCTAAATGCTGCAGAATTCCAGGATGTAATGCGCCAGGCATATACTAACGCAGGGAAACTCAATAGTCTTCCACTTGCTTTCAATTCCGAAAAATATGCCGATGGTGGAATTACCAGAACAGACTGGATGAAAGAAATTTTCCGTACAGGAACCATCCAGGAATATAATGTAAACCTTAGTGGAGGAAGTGAAAAATCCAGATTCTTTGTAGGAATGAATCACAGGAATCTTGAGGGTATTTTATTGAACACTCAGGCAAAAAGATATAATTTCAGGGTAAACTCCGAACATAAAGTGAAAGACTGGTTAACGTTCGGAGAGAATATGTATTATAATTATTCCCAAGGAAATACAGCCAACACAAAGAATGGCTATACAGGAGCTTTGGTTGCCGCCATGTATTATCCACCCAATGTTCCGGTATATACATCCACAGGAGCTTTTTCCGGATTACCTATTGATGTGGCAGGAGGGTATGGAGATATGATCAACCCTGTTGCTTATCTTAAAAGGATCAGCATTCAAAATCCTACCCATGAGATTTTGATCAATCCTTACGTAGAAATTGCGTTGGCTAAAGATTTAAAATTCCGTTCTAATTTTTCCCAGACTTTTAAGATCGGAAATGTTAAAGAATTTACTCCCAGAGTACTGGAAGTTGGAAAAATATTTGATACCAATAGTCTGGAATATCAGTCTAACAATATATCCACTTCTCTTGCCGAACAGCTCCTTACGTATAAGCTAACCACAGGTAAGCACAATTTTGACTTTCTTGCAGGGTTTACTTTTCAGAAAACAACTGAAGATGGGTTCAGAGCAAAAGCTTTTGATTTCAGAAGTGAAGCAGAAGTCTTCAGATATCTTCAAAATGCTGCAGATACCAATAAAGAAGTATACAGTTATAAATATCAGCAGTCTCTGGTATCTTATCTGGCAAGGGTCAACTATGACTATGCAGGGAAATATATTATCAGTTTGCTGGGAAGAAGAGACGGAACCTCTCTGGTTGCTAAACAAAATAGATTTGCTAATTATTATTCCATTTCTGGAGGATGGGTGGTTTCCAAAGAAAATTTTATGAACGATATTGACTGGCTTTCGAATCTGAAACTAAGAGGAAGTTACGGTATCTTAGGAAATCTGGGCGGGGTTTCTTATCAGGCAGTTAACCCTTTAATGGTGCGGGATAATAATGTTATTTTCGGACAGGATCCGTCACAGAATATTGCCTATTATGCTACGACATTTCCTAATTCAGATATAAAGTGGGGAAAATCTGAGCAAACCAATTTTGGGGTAGATGCTTCTTTCTTGAGAAACAGCCTTTCATTACAATTTGATTACTTTGTTAAGAACTCACGAGATCAGATTTTTAACGTTAACCTTTCAAGTACATCCGGCTATATAGATCAATATGTGAATGCCGGATTGTTTCAGGATAAAGGATTTGAATTAGGAATTAATTATAACAGTAAAAATACAGGCGACTTCAACTACTCAATAGGCGCTACTTTTAGTCAACTAAAAAATACGGCGAAGCAGTTGGCCGGTGTAGATGAGATCTTTATCAATAGTAATAATGTTCGTGGAGTATTGAAACCTACCCGAATAAAAGTAGGAGAATCTCTCTACTCTTATTATGGCTACAAAACCGACGGTATTTTCCAGACTCAGGCAGAAATCGACAATTACAAAGATGCCAACGGTAACCTTATTCAGCCTAACGCTAAACCGGGAGATATTAAATTCCTGAAAAAAGATGGAAATACAGGAGTATTGAACAATAATGATTTTGTAAACCTTGGAAATCCATATCCTAAATTCTCTTACGGACTATCTTACAATATGTCATGGAAGAACTTTGATCTTAACCTTTTCTTCCAGGGAGTATATGGAAACAAAATATTTAACGGATTGAAATTTATTTCATTAAATCCGGGTGGAACAGGGCAGAACTATAACATGGACAGGGATATCCTGAACGCATGGACTCCTCAGAATACCAATACCAATATTCCTAGAGTAGTACAAGGTGACCCAAGTGGTAATTACTCCAAAGTATCAGATTTCTATGTGGAGGATGGCTCTTATTTTAGATTGAAAAACCTTACGATAGGATATTCATTGCCACAAGAGCTTTATAAAAGACTTGATGTGAATAAAATAAGAGTATATGTAACGAGCAATAACCTCTTTACCATTACCAAATATACAGGCTTTGACCCTGAAGTAGGCATGGAAACATATGGAGTGGATACCGGAAGATATCCTCAGGCCCGTTCATTTATTTTCGGACTGGAAGTCGGGTTTTAATCTAAACATATTTAAAATTTAAAAAGATGAAATTTTTCAATACAATAATTGTAATAACAGGGCTATCCGTATCATTGCTGTCATGCACCAATGAACTGGATATACAGCCAGAGGGAACTCCGACAGAAGCCAGCTTCTGGAAAACAGAAAATGACCTGATTACCGGAGCCAATGCCATGTATAAGCCCCTTTCCGATAGTGAATTTTATGGAAGAGGATTTTTCTGGTTCATTAATGCCAGTGACGATATGGTAACAGGAAGATCAAAAAGCGAGGCGGATAATGTGAAGAATTTTAGCAGCAATTATATTGCGGCAGGAGATCTGGAAACACAATGGAACAAAAGATATACTGTGATTGGAGTTGCGAACCGTGTTATTCGGAATGTTAATAATATTCAGGCTTCACAGGCGGTTAAAAATAAATACTTGGGAGAAGCTTTATTTATGAGCAGTAGAATGTATTTTGAACTTGCGTATAGTTATGGAAATGAAAAGGCGGGTGTTCCTATTGTAGACCGTACCAAAGAGCCGGATCCAAATCCTATTCCAAGAGCATCCAACGTAATGGAAAACTACAATTACATTGTCAATGATCTGAAAAAAGCCGCTGAATTATTACCAAGCCAGGCAGAACTTCCCGCTAAAGATTATGGAAGACCTCATAAAGCCGCAGCATGGGCGCTTTTATCAAAAGTATATCTATTTATGAAAGATTGGCAAAATGCAGCATATTGGGCAAATGAAGTAATGACAAAAGGAAACAGAAACCTGTTGAACAATTATGCAGATGTTTTCAAAGCTGAAAATAATTATAGTACAGAATATATCTGGTCTATTCCAAGTACTCCCAAATTTAATTCAGTGGGAAGCATTCTTCCGGGAGTAATGTTAGAAAATAAAGGATGGGGAGAATATAACGGATGGGGATATTTTCAACCTACCAAAGAACTGTATGATGAATATGAAGCCGGAGACCTTAGAAGAGGAGCAACCGTTCTTAAACTAGGAGATAAATTCAATTTTAACGGAACAGAAAGAACGTATGCTTCTTCCAACTCTCTCACTGGATACCAGTTTAATAAATATATGGATGCTTTTAAATATCCGTTGAGCAGTGGCCATGTGAGTGCTAATGGAGATTATCCTTGTACAGATCTTGCCGTTCCGATTATGCGTTACGCTGAGGTTATCCTGATCAGGGCAGAAGCTCTGCTAATGTCAGGCGGAAATGCAGATATAGAAATTAACCTGATTAGAAAACGTGCAGGGCTAGCTCCTAAAACCGGATGTACAATGGCTGATCTGAAGCATGAAAGACGTTGCGAATTAGCAGGTGAATGGGCAGACAGACATAGAGATCTTGTACGTTGGGGAGACGCTCAGTCAAACTATGCTCAACCTTTACACGGGATAGACGGTAAAGTGGTATGGGCGGCAAGAAACTTCAATCCTGCAATCCATAATGTATGGGCAGTTCCGCAGGCCGAAATCGTTAATAGCCATGGTGTTATTAAGCAAAACGAAGGTTGGTAAAATTTTAATCTTAAATAGTATTCACTATATCATTGCAGAAACTTCTGCAATGATATAGTTTTTTAAACAGGTCTTATGAAATTATCAAAAATATTGGGATTGCTGGCTTTAGCCGTTTTTTCCGAAAATCAGGCACAGAATTATTTGAATTATAGCGTTGGAAATGCACATTCTCATAATGATTATATGCAAGAAATCCCTTTCTGGCAGGCTTATTATGCAAAATTTGGATCCATTGAGGCAGATGTTTTTCTAGTCAAAGGCAAACTCTGGGTAGCCCATACAGAAAAAGAACTTGACGCAGACAGAACACTTGAAAATCTTTATCTGGACAATATTTCAAAGCAAATAAAACTGAACAAAGGGAATATTTACCCTGACTCGAATAAAAAATTGCAATTGCTAATCGATATTAAGCAGGATTATAAAACTACCCTGAACGCATTGGTTAGTACATTGAAGAAATATCCCGAAATTACTGGCAATTCGGGAGTGAAAATTGTTATTACAGGGGGGAGACCTCAGCCTGCTGATTTTAAAAACTATCCCAATTATCTTTATTTCGATGGAGATCTTGATCAAAACTATGCTGCGGACCAGTTGAAAAGAGTGGGGATGTTCAGTGCAGATCTTCCTGAACTGGTAAAATGGAACGGGAAAGGAATTCCAAGGGATGAAGAAACTGAAAAGTTAAAGAAAGCTGTAGATAAAGCCCACGCCCAACAAAAGCCTATGCGATTTTACGGAGCTCCTGATTTTCCCAATGCTTGGGTGAATCTAATGGATATGGGAGTAGATTACATCAATACAGATCATATTCCGGATCTTAAAAAATTCATGAATACGATTCCGAAAAACTTCTACAAAAATACAAAGGAGTACGCCACGTATACTCCAACTTATAAAACAGACGGAATCAGTAAAAAGGTGAAAAATGTAATTCTTTTGATTCCGGACGGAACTTCCCTTCCCCAATATTATGCTGCTTTTACGGCAAACAAAGGAAAACTGAATGTCTTTAATATGAAAGCAACCGGTTTATCCAAAACCAATTCATCCAATGCTTATGTGACTGACTCGGCACCGGGATCCACAGCATTTGCAACAGGAGTAAAAACAAAAAATACATTTGTGGGAGTTGATGACACAGGAAAAGCTCTGGCACAGATTCCTGATATTATTTCTGCTAAAGGAATGGTATCCGGTCTTATTTCTACCGGTGATGTTACAGATGCTACTCCGGCAGATTTTTATGCACATTCAGATAACAGAAACAGTTCGGAACCTATTTTAAAGGATTTCGCTCTTTCAAAAACTAAAATCTTGATTGGAGGTCCTACCAGCGGATTAACAAAAGAAACCGAACAAAAACTTAAGGAAGCAAAAATAGATCTATTTCAAAACCTTAAATCTGTTGGGAAAATAAATAATCGTACCCTGATCATTGATCCTCTGGCATCCCAAAGAATAACCAATGGAAGAGGGAACTGGCTGGCTGATGCCTTTGATCTTACGTTGAATGATCTGAAGAACAATAAAAAAGGATTCTTCATGATGGTGGAAGCATCCCAGACTGATGGCGGAGGACACAACAATAATATAGAGCAATTGGTCACCGAATTATTGGATTTCGATCATATAGTTGGGAAAGCCATGAAATTTGCAGATGAAAACAAGGAAACATTAGTAATCGTTGTGGGAGATCATGAAACAGGCGGCTTAACCCTTTTGGATGGAAGCTTAAAAGACGGGTGGGTATTTGGAAACTTCAGTACAAACGATCATACTTCTATTCCATCAAGTGTTTTTGCTTATGGTCCAAATTCAAAAGAATTTACCGGTCTGTTTGAAAATACAGAAATCTTTAACAAAATACTCGCAGCCTATGGCATAGAAAAGTAACTCATATACTTCAAATTTTATTCTTCAAAAAAATGTAGTCTTCAACAGCTGAAGGCTGCATTTTTAATTTAAAATAAAGCCTCTATGAGAAATATAAAAGGCTGTCTCAGTAATGAAACAGCCTATCAACTACAATTATATTTAACTACCTTAAAAATTAGTTTTAACAATAAGCTCTGCCAGCTCTGCATTCACAAAGTCTATAGGCATTATTCCATAAGAACCGTGGGTATTGGTTTGGAAGAATGTCTTAAGCTTAGGATTAATATTGTTTGAAACGGTAGGGATGCTCGGGATTCCAAATATTCCTGGTTTATAACCGCTTGTAAAGTTGATAAAAAGTCTATCGTTATTGCTGTTTTTTGCTTCATTCAAAAGACTGGAGACTCCATTCCATTTATCATCATTGTTAGTCACCTTATAATAATCCTGAACTTTAAGCAACGCCCCTGAATTATTAATTTCAAATGTCGTATTATCTGCCCATGCCGTTGCATTAATTCCTTTTGCTGTCTCAGCAGAGAACCTCCTCAATAATCTGATCTTTCCTCTTACCTCTCCAAGAGTAGGAATATTTGTTCCCAGATTCCATTTTGATGGATTTTTCTGAACATAAGAATCAAAAGTTTTTTCGAAACTTCTGGTGGTATTGGAGGGATCATGCTCTTCCTTTACAGACATAATGATTGTTTCAGATGGATGGCTTTCCAGAAATGCATAGCAGGCATTAAGTACATCATCAAAGTTGAGGTTCTGATAAATAGGACCATGATGAATAGTAAAAGAATTATCAATGTGTCTGCAACGGATATCAAGAAAGCGAACACCCGCATTAAGCTGTTCGCTGATGCTGAGATTTTGGGTTTTTGCAGTACCTGTTACTACAGGGGCATCTATACGCGCTCCTGAATCATGCGTTCCTGGGATTGAAATCCTGGAAATGGAAATATTATCCTGAAGACCAGACATCCAGCTGTTCATTTCAATGGATGCTAAAGAAGATAATTTTGAGCTTGCTTTTTCAAGGGAAGTAAGGCTTGCTTCATTGGAATCTCTTTCTATAAGTCCATCTGAGCAAGAAAAGAAGACTGCTGCAGTAGCCATACTAAGGGTAAACGTTTTTACATATTTCATGTGGTGCTTGAACATAGTTTATATTTTTAATTGTATTTAAAATTAAGAATATATCAAGCAGTGAGGAGTTAACTTAACTTTAAGAGAAGATTAAGTTGTTGAGAATAGAAAGAGAGTACATCAAATAAAAAATCAAAACACAAAAGGTTTATAAAGTAAAGATTTTAGCTCTAA
Organism: Chryseobacterium sp. SIMBA_028; assembly: GCF_046535285.1. NCBI lineage: Bacteria > Pseudomonadati > Bacteroidota > Flavobacteriia > Flavobacteriales > Weeksellaceae > Chryseobacterium > Chryseobacterium sp. SIMBA_028. The sequence continues at coordinate 23,887 of NZ_JAWRWZ010000009.1, forward strand.
AAAGTGAAATCTTCCTTCAACCCTGGAATTTTAAACTTATGTTCTCCAATTTTGAAATTTTCCATTTTTATAAGGCCTTGAAGCTTGTGGGTAAACTCTTTATAAAAATCTTCAGGGGTCTTTTCATTGTCATCACAAGATGAAAATTTCTTGTCAACAATAACCTTTCCTGTAGAAAAATTGATTTCATAGGTGAAATCAAACTCACAAGTATCTGCAAAATTTTCATGGGTACCGATCAGAAAAAAATCACCATTCTGAAATCTGAAAGTATGTTTATACGTTAGAGTGTGTCTGGAATTGGAATTAAACTCCTGCGTGATTGCAAGAACATTGGCTTTTATAGAAATTTTTGGTGGAGTATTGTATTCAGGATAGAAGCCTGTACCACTAGAAAATATGAAGTTAGGATTTTCTTTCCATATCTTAAGTTTTCCATGATCCTGTTTCAGAATATAGAGAATTCTTTTATAGTCCTTATGTTCCGGATCATCTTTGTTTTCTGAAGCTTTTTGATCAGTCTCCAATATGATTACCGTTTCTTCTTTTCCATCTTTATCCAGATCTCCCTTCTCCTCCGTAATTTTTGTGTATCCTTTTGGAACCGAAAAGTCTTTCAGATTTTGTGCATTAGAAAAGGTGCTGAAAAAGATTATAATAAAGAAAAACAGATTTTTCATAAGGATGATGTTGGAATTATAACCCAGTATCTTCTTTTTCTATCAATCCGGATTCCTCTATATGGCACATACAACCTTTTATGGTTTTGTAAATTCCTGCGATATTCGTTTCCTTACCTTTACTATCCGTTACAGTGATTCCTGTAGAATAAGATTCATCCTCTGCATAATAAGTCCTAAATAGCTGATATTGATACCCATTATTAGTAAACGTCAGATAATTAAGCTCCATTCCTGCATTTTGCTTTCCTCCACCTCTGAGATAAGAATTGTACTTGAATTTTTTCCAGCTGTCTTTCGTCCTTTCTGTGGGAAACTCCATATCTACATGATTTTTACTTCCAAAACGGTACTGAATGTATTCATTCTTTTTATCCTTTACCAACGTCATTTTCTTTCCTGCTTTTGTTTCAAAGGAATACATGATTTCTTCATTGGGAAGAAGATACTGAGCCCAAATGGATAGGGGAAACGTGAAAGCAAATAGGATTAAATACTTTTTCATGGAATGGTGCTATTAATAAATGTAGTAATTTAAAAAGGCTCAACAGTTCATTTTTAAATTACCACATTCTAAAATTGTTAAATTACTGTACTGTTACACTGGCAAGGTCTTCCCAGAACATAGGATAAGATTTTTCTACTACATTCTCATCCTCAATGTTGAGTTCCTTAATCAGGCAGAAAGGAGCAAAGCTCATAGCCATTCTATGATCCTGATAGGTCTTGATAGAAATATGATCCTCAGGTTCCCCAAAACTTACAGAATCAATGGTTAGATCCGTAATTTTGGTGTCAGCACCCAGTTTTTTTAGTTCATTATATAAAGCTTGAAGTCTGTCGGTTTCCTTTACCCTTAATGTTCCAAGTCCAGATATTTCAAAAGGTATTTTTAATGCCGCTGCCGTTACACAAAGAGTTTGTGCAATATCCGGACAGTTATTCATATCCAGAACGATTTTTGCAGGAAAAGAGAAATCAGGTTGAGGTTCCAGTATCAGTTTGTGCTCATCCTCAGAGAATGTTGTTTTAATTCCGAAGAAATCTTCGTAAATTTTTGCAATCGCAGAATCTCCCTGAGTTGACGATTTGTAGAAGCTTTTCAAATGGATGGTTTCTCTTCCCAATGCACAGATCGAGTAGAAGTAGGAAGCCGAGCTCCAGTCACTTTCAACCTCATAGCTTACTACTGCAGTGGCATTATCAGGATGAAAAGGTTCTACCTTAATAGTATTTCCCTCAAAGCTGTTTTTAATGCCAAATCTTGTCAGAATATCGAGTGTCATTTCAATATAAGACCTTGATGTTACTTCACCTACAAGATGAATTTCCAAACCGTTTTCAAGTTTTCCTGCAATAAGTAACAGGGAAGTAATAAACTGGCTTGAAATATTAGCCGGAACATGTACCGAAGCTTGAGTGATCTTTTTACCTGTAATTTTTAAAGGTGGGAAACCTTCGTTTTCCAGATATTCAATCTCTACACCAAGATCTACTAAGGCATTCACTAAATTCTTAATAGGTCTTTCCTTCATTCTCCCGGAGCCTGTAAGTATAGTTGTTTTCCCTTCCTGAATAGAATAATAGGAAGTAAGAAAACGCATTGCTGTTCCTGCATGGTGAATGTCCACCACATCTGTGCTTTCAGATAATGCTTTCTTTAATAATTGGGTGTCCTGAGAATTGGATAGGTTCCCGATTTTAATAGTACTAAATAAACTTTCCAAAATCAATAAACGATTCGAAATACTTTTCGAACCGCTGATTTGTACTGTCTTATTGCCTATTAATTTTGATTTTTCTAGCTTCATTATTTCTTCGGATTTAAGAAGTAAGACATCAGATAACAGCAATCAGATGACAGACGTTTGCCAACTATCTGAGAACTGTTATCTGAGAACTTTCTCTATTTTAATTTTTCATTATTCTGATGCCGCTCCTTATCGCGGTCAGTTTTGATCTTCATTTTCTTGTCGAATGCTTCCTGTAGATTTACTCCAGTCTGATTGGCCAGACATAGCGTTACAAAAAGGACATCTGCCAGTTCTTCTCCCAGGTCTTTGGTTTTGTCACTTTCTTTTTCACTCTGTTCACCGTATCTTCTTGCGATGATTCGGGCTACTTCGCCTACTTCTTCAGTAAGCATAGCCATATTGGTCAACTCATTAAAGTATCTTACACCGATGGTTTTGATCCATTCATCAACCTGTTGTTGTAATTGGGTAATTTCCATTATTGATAAGCTCCAAGAGTAGGATTAGTGGTTCTGGATACATTGGCAATGTCAAAAGGTACAGTTCCTGCTACTGTAACATTTCCTTTTCCGATAGCCGGAGAAGTCGTTTTTACCCTTAAGTTCATTTTTGCCATGAAGTAATTGACAAACTGCGGGTCTTCATTTTTGATCGTTTGTACAATATTCGTATTGTTATCAAATGTGAAGCCAGCTTCAGATGGACCAGAGTATTTTATTAAACAACTTTGAATAAGGTATTCAAACTGTTGTCCTGGGGTAGGTTCAAGCTGAACAGAATTATCTCTGTCAGAATAAACAATACTGTTTTTTATATTAAGCTGCTGTAAAGCGCCCTGTTCTATTTGGCCTGCATCATTTTTCCACTCATTTGTTGCAAAGATTCCATTTCTGTCAAATGTTCCCATTGATTTGGAGTAGTTGGCAATTGTTGCATGAGTATAATTATGATTTCCTCCTTTGAAAATTCCAATACATGATAAACCACAATTATTCATTACTAAATTATTGGCATTCACCTTAGAATTTACTGCATAGATTCCATATTCAAAGAAAGTATGGATGAATGAATTGGTAATGGATGCATTGGTTTGCTTCATTTCCAGACCTCTCGTTCCTCCGAAAAGTCTTGCATGATTCATATTAAGGATAGAATTGGCTTCCATTCTAATGGAATTCCAGTTTTTAGAAATAGTATCATAATAAGGGTCATTTCTGTCCCCACGAAGAATGACTTGGTTATCCTTTGTTCCGTTAATGTTTAAAACGGCGTTGGAAGAAACCTTCATTCCACTGTTTTTATGGAAATATACCTTGGTACCCGGATCTATATCTAACGTTACATTAGGAGCAAGACTAAGATCCCCGTAGATGATCTTCGCTTTATTATTAGTCCATGTTGTAGAACTGGAAATTATATTGGGGTTGGTAGGAGTCTGAATAAAAAATTCTGCATCCTGAACTACGGAGAATAACGTAACATGCTGTTGTCCGGTAGGTCCTGAGAAAAGAACCTTGTCCTCAGCAATGGCTTCAGGTCCTGTTGCCTGTGGTGCTATCTCAACATATATATATAGACTGTCTTTTTTTCTCAAAGGAACATCCTTAAAATCATATCCCGGCTTCCCGTCTACATTAATTCTATATAATGATGCTGCCCCTTTTTCAAGATTTACTCTTGGGATAAGAATGTCTTTGTCTTCATTATTATATACCTTTACTACATAGGTTTCTGAACGTACCTGATGATACACCGTGTCACAGAATACCGTGTCTCTTGAAAATCTTAACTCCTGAGAGGGAGCATCAAAGGTAATATCATCCTTATTACATGATACCGCGACAAGTAGCATCCAAAAAGAAAAAGCCAGTAATAATTTGAATTTCATCGAAATTAAAGTTTAAGTAAGTTCCAAATTTAACGAAAATACTTTGAATTTCTTATCAATAAAAAAATATTGGATTCAGTATTTGGAAATTAGAAAAAATGTTGTATTTTTGCAACCTAAAATTTAGCAGAGAAATATCCATTACTATTTCGAAAGCAAACTTAATTTTTTTAAAAAAAAGTATTATGAAAAACGGAATCCACCCAGAAAATTATAGACTTGTTGTTTTCAAAGATATGAGTAACGACGAGGTGTTTCTTTGCAAGTCTACTGCAGAAACAAAAGACACGATCGAGTTCGAAGGACAAGAGTATCCTCTAATCAAAATGGAGATCTCTTCAACTTCTCACCCTTTCTATACTGGTAAAGTGAAATTAGTTGACACTGCAGGTAGAGTTGATAAGTTCATGAACAAATACAAAAAATTCGCTAAGTAATTTTTTGAAATTAAAAATATAAAAGTCTTCCATTTTTGGGAGACTTTTTTTATTGTAAATTTGTTCATCTTGAACTTTAAACCTTAAACTTAAAACTGAATGATGCAATTAGTATTTTCAGACGCACAATATTGGGAAGGTTTTCTTCCACTTACCTTTACCAGACCAGTTGCAGCAATGCGATGCGGTATTCTTACATTTTCAGAGAGATGGCAGAAAATTCTGGAGAATACCGAAGTCTCTTATTTTACAGAAATGTATCTGCAGGATAAATTTAAAACTCCTGAAGAAAAAGAAAGCCTTTTTCTGGTTCCGAACTTCCTGCCTACAGAAACAGTTATCCAGCAAATTAAAGAGCTTAAACAGGGAGAAGCTTTGGTTTACGAAGATGAATTGGTGGCAGCAAAAATTAATATGAAAGGATTTTCCTTACATCAGATTGAAAAAATGACTGATATTAAAGAAGAACTTATTTTCTTTAAAAAACCAACCGACCTATTTACCTATAACCATCACGCAATTGATTTTGACTTTGACCTGATTACCAAAGGAAGAACTTCGCAGGAATTATCTCCAACAAACGGATTTTTAGGAGACAAAAAAGACTTGTTCATTGAAGAAGGTGCTCAAATTGAATTTTCAACATTAAATACCAAGACCGGAAAAATCTATATTGGTAACAATGCTGAAGTTATGGAAGGGTGTAATCTCCGTGGGCCCATCACATTGGGTAATGATTCTAAATTTAACCTTGGATCAAAGATCTATGGAGCAACAACCATTGGTCCACATTGTAAAGTAGGAGGAGAGGTGAATAACATTATCATCTTCGGGTACACAAGCAAAGGACACGAGGGGTTTATAGGAAACTCAGTAATTGGCGAATGGTGTAATTTTGGAGCAGATACCAATTCTTCAAACCTTAAAAATAACTATAGCCATGTTAAGCTATGGAATTATAGAACGAAGGCTTTCGAAGATACCGGACTGCAGTTTGCCGGTCTTGTTGTAGGAGATCATTCCAAAACAGCAATCAATACCCAATTGAATACAGGAACTGTGATTGGAGTAGCTTCCAATATCTTCAAGCCTGGTTTTCCACCCAATCTTGTGGAGAACTTCTCATGGGGAGGATTAAAGGATGACGAAAGATTCCGTCTGGATAAAGTTTATGAGGTGGCAGAAAGAGCAATGGCAAGACGGAAAGTCCCTTTGACAGAGGAGGATAAGGCTATTCTGAAACATATTTTTGATACGTATTAATCTAATTATAATAAAAACTTCAATTTTTTTTGAAGTTTTTTTATTTTTGATGTAATAGATTTGAAACAGCAGTTGTCTTACCTATAAGAAACAAAACTCATGACCCAAGAAACTTTCAAGAATACGGTGTTTATTCTCAAAGACGAGATGTATCGTTTTGCGAAGCGATTCGTCATGAGTAGTGATGAAGCAGAAGATGTAGTACAGGATCTTATGATGAAGTTCTGGCAGAAAAGGGATGAACTTGAGCAATTTGGAAACTTTAAATCCTATGCGCTGAAGTCTGTCCGGAATGAGTGCCTGAACCGGCTGAAGCATCACGATGTGAAGATAGGCTTTGCGGATATGCAGCTTCATCGGTCAGAGCTTTACAGTATGGACGTTGATAACCTTAAGGACTATATCATAGGATTTATCAACCAGCTCCCCGAAAAACAGAAGATGGTCATCCACTTGAAAGATGTAGAAGAGTATGATGTTTCCGAAATTTCTGAAATGCTGGAAATGGAGGAAAATGCAGTAAGGGTAAACCTTATGCGAGCGAGACAAAAAGTAAAAGAACAAATCTCACAACTGATGAGCTATGAAAAAAGATCAATTACAAGATAAATACAACGAAGTCTTCCGGGATATAAAGGAAGAAAAAATGGACTGGAGCTTTGAGGATTTTCTTCAGAAAGCAGAAAGTGCAGAACCCGAAAGAAATATAACTCCAATTATTCCATTGGAAGAACCAAAAAGGCCCTCCTTTCCCAAATGGTTCTGGATGGCCGCTAGTGTAATGCTGGTCTTTGGGATAGGGCTTTTCCTTAATAATAATTCTGAAGCAGATGCTCAGGATAAAGAACAACTGGTGAAAAATGAAGTCTTAAGACAAAAATCCAAATTCATTGAAGAAAACAATGAACATCAGGAACAGGTAGCGGTTAACCACACCGATTCTATTTCAGGAACAAAAAAAGATTCCATATTTCAGGATAATCATGTAGCTGAAAAAGATGTTATGGATGAAATATTGCCAAAAAGAGGTAGACTTAAAAAGGAAAGAAAACCAAGATATGCGGATAATTCACCTTTTAAAAATAATGCATCTAAAGATTCTACAGGCTATGAAAATTCTTACGTTATTGTAAACGGAAAAAGAATTGACAATGTAGAAGAAGCAATTAATGTAACAAAATACTCATTCCAGATATTTGCAAATAATGTTAGTGAAAAATTGGCACAGCCTACGGTGGTAGACGATGATTATTAATCAGTAAAACAGTTGCCATCATTAACTTTAAAAAAATAAAATTGACTCATGAAAAAACTATTCATAATATTCGCTCTTGCTTTTTCCCATTTCTTTAATGTATATGGACAAAAAGATAAATTTGACCAGCTTTTTGACAAATATCAAGAGGTAGAAGGGGTAACCTCCATTAAGATTGCCAAACCAATGTTCGGAATGCTTAGTAGTCTCAATATTGATGATTCCCAGTTAGATCAGATTAAGCCACTATTGTCAAAGATTAACGGACTCAAGATTCTGATCACAGAAAATCAGGAAAAGGGAAATACTGCTGAAGGACGTAAAATTCAAACGAATATGTCTCAGCTGAGTAAAGATATTTCTTCTTACCTAAAGAATCTGAACTATAGCGAAATCATGTCGGTGAATAATGCCGGAGCGAAAGTAAAGTTTTTATCTGCAGAAGCTAAAAACGGGATTCTGGATGATTTGTTGTTAAGCATTGACGGAGGAAGTGGGGAAAGTATTTTTGTAATGCTGGACGGAAAACTTTCTATGGATGATGTAAGCAAGATCATTAATTCTAGTGAAACCAAAAAGAATCCAATTTCCAACACAAGAAATAATCTTACTTCAGATAATAATTCGTCTTACCTTAATGGGGAAGCCAGAAACGTGGGTGATTTTTCAGGGATCCGGGTAAGTACGGGTGTAAACGTAATCTTTAAACAAGAAAAACCAACCACTGTAAAAGTGATTGCTGATTCTGATAAATTAGAATACATTATTACCAAGGTGGAGAATGGTATTTTAAAAATTTATATTGATAATAAAGGGGTGCGAAATCTGAGATTTAAGAATCTAAGCGTCAACGTATCCTCGCCAAGAATGGAAGATATTGATGTGTCCTCTGGATCTAACCTTACCATTGTAAACTCTATTCAGGAAAAAAACATGAAAATTGATGCTTCATCCGGATCTAATATTACTGGTGATTTCAAAGTGTCAAATATTGCAACTATTTCAGTATCTTCAGGTTCCAATATCAGGGCAGGGATTACAGCCGGAAATATCGGTATTAAAAGTTCAAGCGGTTCCAATATCAGCTTGAGTGGAAAAGCAGATTCAGGAACTATTGATATCAGCAGTGGGGCATTGTGTAAAGCTGACGATCTGAAATTTACTTATCTTGAAACGGAAGCTACTTCCGGAGGGAATCTTACTGTAAATGTATCAGAGAAACTTAAAGTACGAGCATCTTCAGGAGGATCTGTAAGATATAAAGGAAGACCTGAAATAGATGCGAACATCAGCAAAACCTCAGGAGGATTATTAAAACCAATGGACTAAAATGATCACCATGAAAACTCTTAAAAGCTTTTTTCTTGCTATCCTGACAATAGGAATGCTTCAGTCCTGTATTGTTTCGGAAAAACCTAATATGGATTTCTTTTCAGATTCTGGCTATAATTTTAAAGATGCTAAGTTTACAAGTTTTAATGTACCTCTGCTGTTGGCTAAACCATATATCAAAAAGGCTCTAAGAAAAGACGGAGAAAGTGAAGAACTCATCAGGCTTATTGCAAAGGTTTCTAAAATAAAAATCCTTACGGTGGAAAACGGAAGCAAAGAGATGCTGAATGATTATGCAAAGTTTTTAAATAATAATCATTATGAAGACTGGGCTACGATAAAGCATAATGGAGAAAATGTAAACCTGCGTGTAAAACAAAAAGGAGAGGCCATTAAAAACATGTTGATTACAGTAAATTCAGAGAAAGAATTGGTTTTTGTAGATGTAAAAGGGAATTTTACACCTGATGATATTTCAAAAATGATTAATTCCGTCTCAGATAAATAATAAATGATTTTAAGAGTATCTTTTTCTTAGATCATATGAAAAATTAATTGTTGCAAGTAGTTTCAGACATACTAAATTTATTTTGTAAAGGAAAACCGTTCTTAAAAAGAGCGGTTTTTCGATTTAACTTGTTGATTATTAATTTTTATTTAAACTATTAAAAATGATTTTCATATGTCATTAAAATAACCTAATTTTGCAAAGAAAGTAAAGATGTCTATTCATAACAAAATTGTAGAGACAGCCATCACTTTCGATGACGTTCTTCTAGTCCCTTCTTATTCAGAAGTTTTACCTAACCAGGTTTCATTAAAATCAAGACTTACCGACAAAATCACGCTGAATGTTCCGATAGTTTCCGCTGCGATGGACACCGTTACTGAAGCTGATCTTGCCATTGCATTAGCAAGAGTTGGAGGGTTAGGCTTTATTCACAAAAACATGACGATTGCCGAGCAGGCAGCGCAAGTAAACCGTGTGAAACGTTCCGAAAACGGAATGATTTCTGATCCGGTGACCCTTTCAAAAGATCATACTTTGGCAGAAGCTAAAGAACTGATGTCAAAGTTTAAAATTTCAGGTCTTCCGGTAGTAGATCCAAATAATGTTCTTATTGGAATCATCACCAATAGAGATGTAAAGTATCAGGAGAATCTTGGTATGAAGGTGGAGGAGATTATGACCAAGGAAAACCTAATCACTTCAGACAAAGATACCAACCTTGAAAAGGCAAAGGAAATTCTTCTTAAAAACAGAGTAGAAAAATTGCCTATCGTAGATAAGGATAATAAACTTGTTGGATTAATTACCATCAAGGATATTGATAATCAGTTGGAATATCCAAATGCAAATAAAGATGACAACGGCCGCCTTATTGTAGGAGCAGGAGTTGGAGTTGGAGAAGATACATTGGATAGAATTCAGGCCCTTGTTCAGGCAGGTGTAGATATTATCGCAATTGATTCAGCTCACGGACATTCTAAAGGGGTATTGGATAAAATTTCTGAAATCAGAAAAGCGTATCCTAATCTGGATATCGTAGGAGGAAATATTGTAACTGCTGAAGCTGCAAAAGATCTTATTAAGGCAGGAGCAAATGTTCTTAAGGTAGGAGTTGGTCCGGGTTCAATCTGTACAACCAGAGTGGTTGCCGGAGTTGGGGTACCACAGTTATCAGCTATTTATAATGTGTACGAATATGCAAAATCTCAAAATGTAACTGTAATTGCTGATGGAGGAATCAAGCTTTCTGGAGATATCGTAAAAGCTATTGCAAGTGGAGCAGGAGCGGTAATGTTAGGTTCTCTTTTAGCCGGTACTGACGAAGCACCAGGAGAGGAAATTATTTTCCAGGGAAGAAAATTCAAGTCTTACCAGGGGATGGGAAGTCTTTCTGCAATGAAGAGAGGAGGAAAAGAAAGATATTTCCAAAGTGAAGCTAAAAAATTCGTTCCGGAAGGAATTGAAGGAAGAGTACCACATAAAGGGAAATTAGAGGATGTAATCTTCCAATTGACTGGTGGTCTGAGAGCAGGTATGGGATATTGTGGAGCTAAGGATATTGAAGTTCTGCAAAAAGATTCCAAATTAGTAATGATTACAGGAAGCGGATTGAAAGAATCGCACCCGCATGATGTAATTATTACACAGGAAGCTCCAAATTATTCTTTTTAAAAAATAATTTAAATAGTACTATAAAAGCCGCACTTTTGTGCGGCTTTTTTTTTGGAGTTAATTGATGATTAATTGGTGTTTTAGTAATTTTAGTATTGATTGATAAGTTGTTGTCTTGATGTGTTGTGCTTTTAATAAATTGCTTTAAAAGTGAATTTTAACCTTAATTAAGCTTTCTTTTAATTTTATTTTTAAAAAATATTTCAATGATTGCGAAATAAAAAAAACAAAAAGTGTAACAAATCGGAGTTTTTTTCTACTTACTGTATTAATGTTTGAATTTTATTCATATTTAGCTTAGGTAAATTATGTATAATGAGCTTTAATTTGAGTAGGATTGTAAATTTAAAAACTTTTTAAAAATTATTGAAATGAAGAAAACTTTCCTTTATGGGGCAGTGCTGTTTTCGCTTTCGTTGACAGCTCAGCAACAACAGAGAATTTGTGGATTTGAAGAAACCCTAAGAGAACAGGACAGATTAGCTCCTGGCTTAAGACAAACCTTTGATAAGATAGTAAAGAAGATTGAAAATGAAAGAATAGCAAATCCTTCTTCTGTAAATAACAAAACAGTAAATGGAGTTTATGAAATTCCAGTAGTAGTTCACGTTATTGAAGGAGATAACTCACAATTTACAAGAACAGATGCTCAGATCCAATCATGGCTAGACAGAGCTAATCAAATGTATGCAGGAACATATGCGTGGCCTGCTGGAGGGGTGCCTTCAGATTTTGGTACATCAGCTGTTTTTCCAATCAAATTGGTTCTTGCTAAAAGAACACCAAACTGTACAGAAACAACAGGTATCGTAAGATATAGCGGAAATTCTCTGCCTAATTATAATACATCAGGGATGGCTTATCAGACTACTGCAGGGGCTACAAGAGATGAAATTAAAGCATTGGCTCCTCACTGGTCAGAAAGTTCTTATTTTAATATTTATGTAATCACTCAATTTGATGGGGATCCAATACCTAATGCGGGGTTAATGGGATTTGCGGCATTCCCTAATAATTTGGATGCAAACTACGAATCGTTTATGAAGGCAGGAGTTGTAACAAATGCTCATGATACAACGTTTGCCCATGAATTTGGTCATGCCATGGGATTGTATCATACATTCCAGGGTGGTCAATATAACGCTTCTCCGGGAGCTGCAAATTACTGTCCTCCTACTACAGCGGCAGGTTGTGGAACAGATGATGATCAGGTATGTGATACAGAAAAATCTGGAAGTGGTTACCTAGCATATCCAGTTCCTACTAATTCTCAACTGAATACTTGTACGAATGCTAATTACCAAGGAGTTCAGTATAATATGATGAATTACTCTAACTCTATTGCTCAAAAATTCACAGCAGGACAAGGGCAGAGAATTGAGGATCTATTTATGTTAATCAGAAGTAGTTTAACAACTTCTAAAGGAGCTACAGCTCTTCCTGCAACATCTGTTTCAAATACACCTATTGCTGCAACATGTAATCCTACAGGGGTAGCTAACCCAAGTGGAGATGACTCTTATCTTGCTGGGCCTACCTCCGTAAAGTTGGGGCAGATTAATAATTCATCTGCGGCATCTTGGGGTGGAGATCCTAGATTTTATATCGATTATTCAGCTAACGGTTGCCTTAGTAATGCCTATACACCATTGGTCGTAGGACAGCAGCAGACAATCGAGGTTGGATTCCTACAGGGAATTGATGAAAATCAATCAATAAGAGTATGGATTGACTATAACAACAACGGTACTTTTGAAACCAATGAATTAGTTGCTTCAGGTAACAATGTTTTGGCAAATGCTCAGGGTTATGGGACTTTCACGGCTAACTTTACCCCTCCGGCAACTGCAACAATGGATACCCCTCTTCGTATGAGAGTTTTAGCTGATGCATTTGGACCATTTACTGCTTGTGGGCAGCTAGGCGTTGGACAGATAGAAGATTATTCTGTAAGATTGGTGCAAAACCTTGCAACAAATGAAGTGAAAACAGCAGATAAGGACGATCTTGTTGTTTATCCTAATCCTGTTGCTACAGGAGATAAAGTTTTCATCAAGGCTAAAAATGCTAAGAACTTAAAAGTTTCAATTTCTGATATGTCAGGAAGATTGGTGGCAAGCCCATCTGTATCTGAAGAAGGAAACGGTGTTTTCAAGGTAAACCAGCAGCTTGAAAAAGGAGTTTATATGATTCAGGTTTCTAACGGAAAAGAGAATAAAACTTCTAAATTGATCATCAAATAACTTTGATCAATATATAAAAAAGAATGCCTCCTTAAAATGGAGGCATTTTTTTTGGATCAATAAGAAAAACTTATGTAAATTCTCAAAGAAACATTATTTATTTTTTTAAGAATTTAAATTCATAAGATTGAAAACTTTTAGTTGTAATTCTTAGTATATACATTCCTGAAATAAGCTGTGAAATATTAATTCTTGAATCAAAATTTTCTGATCTTATGAGACGCCCATCAATATTATAAATTTGAATAGTCTGGCCGTCATCAATACCCGAAACTCTAATGATGTCCACAACTGGGTTGGGATAGATTTGGATCTTGTTCTTTGTAAGTTCCAGGGTTCCTAATGTAGGACTCTGAACATCACCTGTCATTATTGAATTTACAGTATTCAGATTTCCTCCACATTGGCTGTTTGTTTCTGCAATATTTTCAATCCAAGAGCCAATGCTATTGCCAGGGGGTAAAGCAAGCGCATTATTCCCGGTTGAATTATAATACATTAAGGTAGGATTGGTAAAAGTCCCGTTTCCCTCATCTGCCAGAAATTCCCATCTTGTTAAAGCATTATTCCACTGGATTTTAAACTCACAGCTTCCTAGCCCTCCACAAGGTTGTCCATCAATGGGAGTGGTCATGTAAATGTTTTTACTGTTCGAATCCGTACCGGTTTTGTTGAAAACAAAATTCTGGTTATCAAACAGGTTATGACATCCATTAAAGGTTATCGTTTGGGCTGTAGCTGAGCCTACAAAAACCAAACATAATAAATAGAGATATTTCATAACAATTAGATTAATTGTGTGATGGGAAAATGCCGTTCAGTGCAATAATGCACTTTAAGGTAATAAAAGGGGGCCTGTTTTCATGAGGCTGGTTTCCTCCCGCTGGCTTGATCATGGAGTTTCCCATCGTTGTATTGGGTACTGCGTCAGAATATTCCTTGTCAAGAAGTTTTGTATCTGCAGGAATATTGCCGGTAGGAGTATTTTGATTTCCTTCAGAGGTTACGGCACTTACTGCATGAGAATGAGCCGGCATTTGTGTGATTGCTAAGGTTACACTTTCTGCTCCGCCTATTTCTCCCATGGTGTAGGTTGTTCCACTCGAGGCACTTTGACCACTATGGACAAGTACCCGTCCTCTCATGTCCGGCAATGCGAATGTTGTAGTTCCATTACCTCCATAAGTAGTTCCTAGAAGTGAGAAAAGAGCTGTATTTTGTGCAATTGACATAATCTGTCCGTTGCATTCAGCCCATCCTAGTGGGGCGAAATTATAAGGTACAAAAGCAATTTGCCCTAAAAAAGGGTCTGAGCCTTGAGCTTTTAATGAAGAAGAAACTGTACAGCTCATAAGCAACAGCCATGTGTAAAGTAAATTTTTCATGATAATTGATTTTTGGTAGTATAAAATTAAAAATAAAAACCCTCTCAGTATTAACTAAAAGGGTTGAATTTTTAAATGAGTTTTGTAATTTCTATAGATTTTTTCTCTAGAAATTCAGTAGGTTATGATAATTAGCAATGTGTAAATAACCTTCCTCTTTAATGCTTATCTTTAATGCATATTTTACAGCAATGTCATAAATTTCCTTAGGTGACATGCTTCCTTTTTCGCTAAGTATTTTGCTCAGGCTTTTCAATAAGTCTATATGTAAGATAAGATCTTCCCTTGTTTTTTTTGCCAGTTCCTGCATTAGCTTTTCAATTCTTTCATCAGTAATGTGCTGCTGCATACGATGTGGATAGTCTTCCAAATTATACGTTGCCTGATAGTTTTCTTCAAAACCATATTTTCTGATATAATCGATGGCAAGTGTTGTTGCTTGCTCCCTGTCATGGCTTCTTCCAATACTGGCATTCATATCACCAAAAATAATTTCCTCAGCAATACCTCCTGCAAGATAAATCTTAATCCTGTCCAGCAAGCTTTCTTTGGTGTCATGAATCTGATGGGGAAAAGTAAATCCTGCAGCATAGCTACTGGCCACCTTACTTTTTAATTGTAATGGTGCAAAGCCTGTGTAAAGCATATAGGAAACAGCGTGACCACATTCATGAACACTGATATTGGCTACTGCATCCTGTTGGGTTGCCTGTCGTATCTTGTCGATTCTTCCCAGATAAGGAATTTCAATGATTCTGTTGCCGATTTTTCCTGCAATTATTTTCTCTTTTTGTAAGTAATCAATTTCTATGGTTGTATCGTCATGAATGATTGCCTCAAACAAAAATTTGCTGAGATTGGTATCTAAAATATCAACTACACTACTGAACACAGGACGAACTCCCTGTACCGGAAATACACCATTTCTATAGATTAGATCATTGATGTTTTTACTTATTTTTAATGAAACCCCAAATTTATTTTTTGTTTTATGCTTAAGGCTGTTGATTTCTCGTTGGATCAGCTTTTGGAAGTCCTCTGTCTTTAGCGAAAAATAAATAAGATGTATATTCCCGAATCTGGCTACCTGCTCAGGACGGAACTTTCTGGCCAAGGCATTTTTGATGTCAACTACCGTTATTTTTTTCGTAAATGCATGATAAATATTGGCGTCTATATCAGCTTCACTTGTTTCTTTAGACATTTGAAACGCTTCATCCAGATTTCCGCTGATGATAATAAGCATTTTACTGTAGTCCACGGGCTCGTAGATTTTTTTTTCTTTTTGCTTCTTACGGATCAGCTTTATCATCTCTTCCTCTTTCATATCAATAATGCTCATGACATCATCTTCAATACTGAGGTATTTTTTTAATTCCTTGGCATCCCATAGGTTGAGGTAAGGGTTTTCATCCACTTCAGTTTCTCCCTGAAGTTTACGTCTGTCATTTTCCTTTTTTCTGAAAAGGTAGGAGAATAAATAATGTTCAAGATCATCACGCTCCCTTTTACTGAGATGTCCATCACTTAAAAGCTCCCAAAAATCAGTAAACTTAGTTTGTGGAACAGGTATGCCATCACTGTCAAGGGTGTTGAAACGTTGGATTTCATCAAAAAGAGCTATACTTGGCTTCTCATCACTGAGTCCATTGCTTTGAAAAATATCTGCTACACTTTTACTCCAGGATGTTTCATCGGTATTGCTTAGCTCTATTTCCACAAATCGGTTTTGATAATCCAGAAAACGAACCATTTTTCGTACCAGATCTGTTTTGCCCACTCCTGTCATTCCCCATAGATTGATCACTACGGGACGGGTTAGGATCTCAGGCATCAGATACCAGATTTGGAGGTACTCCATTAAGTCATCGATAATTTTATCTATTCCGATGAACTCTTTTTTCAGGAAAGCCTTACAATCGTCCAGCTTTTTCTTTTTCTTCTGAATTTCTTCTTTATCAATAATCATGAATGAAAAATACACTATTTTTTTAAATTATCCTTGAAATCTTCAACCCGGAAATCAGTCAGGACATTCCCTTTTTCAATTTTTTCTTTAGAATAAAGCCTAAAGTCATTTTCTGTTTTTTCCAAAAGATAATCATAAGGACCTACGTGGGAAATTAGTTTTACCAAAACAGGTGAAATTTCAAGACAGATAAACAATCCCATGATAAAGGTTGCGGCTAGACCTATAATGGCTGAGTTCTTTCCAAGCTCATCCAACGCCTGAAGTCTTGCGGCAAAGCCATTGAATTTGTCCTCAAAGGTTTCTGTAGATTTTCTTTCTGTTTCCAGATTGGTATAAACCTTCGAAATTTCCTGATCCAGATATTGTAATCTTGGGGCTGCTTGCTTCTGATAATTTTCAAGATCCTGTCTTCTTTGTTCTTTTAATTGTTGCTTACGTTTAGCATTGGGACCAAAACCTTCTTTTCCGCTGGTTAAACCGGATTGTTTTCCTAAAATTTCTTTTTCCAGTTCCACAGATGCAGAATCATATGATTTCTGATATTGAGCTATTTTTTCTGAGATCTGGTTCTTTTCTGTTTCAAACGGTCCGCTTTGTTGAAGAATTCGTCCGCTCATTTCTCCCTGTAGCTGTTTTTTATTTCTTTGAATAATGGTATTTAGCTGCTTGTTGACCTCCTTTTCAAAAATTTTAAGCTCCAGAGGTTTTGAGATAATAATTCCCAGAAATGTAGCAAGAATCAAACGGGGGATAGACATAAGTATCTGATTCCACCATGTTCCTGTTTTTTTAATGGATGAAACAATATATCGGTCAAGATTGAAAATCATTAATCCCCACAACAGTCCAAACCCTACAGATGCCCAGATATTATCAAATACCGTATACATTGCATAGCCTGCAGACAACGTAGCAAATACTGCCGTGAAAAGTACGATTCCTCCAATACCCGAGAATTTATTCCACTCACTTGGAGTTTTTCTTAAAATATGGATGTTCCCACCAGAACAGACCATGAGAAACTTTTGGAACCAATTTATTTTATGATTCGCTTGATTTATAGTTTGTTGGTTTGTTTTCATAACTGAAAATTTATACAAATGTAGTATTAAAAATCATACCAATGTAAAAGATAGTATTATGTTTTACCAAGTAATTTGATTAAAAATATCAAAATATTGATTTATAATAAGTTGTATAAATAGGGAGAAGTTGCCTAAATAATGAAAAAAAATATTCTATTTTTATGTTGTTTTAATTAAAAATGATATTTTTGCTTTATATAATCAAAAAAAAAGATCAATATGAAGAAAATTACTATTGTTTCTGCGGTTTTGTTGTTTATTAATTTTTTTTCTCAAAGCCATGAACATGCTTGTGGTTTTGATGAAGAATTGAGAAGAATGGATGCTCAGTTTCCTGAGTTGAAAAAGAGGAGAGAAGAAACGGAACAAAAGCTGAGAAAAATTGATAAACATGACTACTTGAATAAAGTAGGGGGTGGAACATCCTGGAACGGGTTGTATACCGGTGAGGTCTACGAAATTCCTGTTGTAGTACATGTTATTGAGTCTAAAGCGGCGGCAAATGCAAATTTATCACTGACGGATCAGGAGATTACTGACTGGATTGACAGAGCTAATAAAATGTATGCAACGACCTATGGAAATGGCTTTTATCCTGAAGGACCTGGTATAGATGGAGGAAACGTAATGCCATTTAAATTAGTTTTAGCAAAAAGATCACCAACCTGTACAGCTACCAATGGTATTGTGCGATATAATGGAAGCCCAATTCCTCTATATGATACCAACGGTGTAAAGCAAGGAGCTAGTGGCAGTGGTGCAAGTGACGCTGATATTAAAACATTGGCTCCGCATTGGCCAGAGGGTTCTTATTTTAATATTTATGTTATCATTGGTTTTAATGGACAGCAACTAAATTCTGGTGGATTGATGGGATATGCAAGGTTCCCGGAAACCTATGACTATTTTTATGAAAGTTTCATGAAAGTGGCTACCATTAAAAACTCGAACGATACAACACTTACCCATGAATTAGGACATGCATTTGGTCTTTATCATACTTTCCAGGGAGGAAACTATACTGTAGCAAGTGGAACTGCTGGATATTGCCCTCCAGCTCAAACCGACTGTACGATAGATAATGACAGAGTTTGTGATACAGAGGTTTCCGGAGCTGCTTATTATCAGTTCCCTGCCCCTCCTAACACGGCGATTAATCCTTGTACCGGAGTAAATTATCAAGGAGTGCAGTATAACATTATGAACTATTCTAATACAGAAAGAAAATTTACTGCAGGTCAGAGAGAAAGAGCAATCATGTTGATGATGGAGAACAGAAAAAATCTACTTAATTCAACAGCTGGTAAAGATCTTTCTGTTGTAATTCCATCTCCGGTTTCTGTAGTGGCAGCTCAATGTAATCCAGCAGGAATTACACACCCGGCTAATAATAACTTTGCAATTGGGCCAACAAGAGTAAGTTTTGGTTCTATTGGAAGTTTAACTAACGGATATGATTCGGATGAACCGGCTCCTAAGTTTTATGATGATTATACTGCTGCAACCTGTATAAGACCTGCTTATTACACTGATATTCCTTTAAGTGGAAGCACAGCATTGAAAGTAGGGTATGATAATGGCTTTAATCAGGCAGATAAATTTAAAACTAAGGTTTGGATAGATTATAATAACAATGGTTCTTTCGAAGAATCTGAGTTAGTGGTAAACAATACTTCTGCTACTATAGCATCTGGAGGTGGGACTACCATTACCACCAATATTACTCCTCCGGCAGGAGCTGTTACCAATACTTACCTAAGAATGAGAATTGCGGTAGATGCGGCAACCTATGCTGGTGCAGCACTTCCTGATGTTACTGCTTGCTCTCAATTACAATATGGACAAATGGAAGACTATGCGGTTAGAATTATGGGAGGTCTGGGAACTTCTGAGGTTAGTAGTAAGGCAGCATCAAAATTAGTTTATCTGAAAGCTGAAAATAAATTAAGATTAGCTGGAAGAAATGAGATATTTGGGGATTACCAGATCTACGATTTAAGTGGTAAGCTTATCCAGAAAGGAAATACTAAAACAAATGAAGTTCAGATTGATAGATCGCTTCCTAAAGGAGCATATATCATTAATTACTCTGATAAAAATAAGAAAGAATCTAAGAAATTCTTAAACAACTAAGAACTAAGTAAAAAGCCCTTGTGAAAGGGCTTTTTTTATTTCAATCTATTCGGATTCTGTTTTAAAAAACTTTCCCAGCCTGAATAGGATTTTGTATCCGTAATGGTTCCTGAATTAAAGTGATGACATACCGCAACAGCAAGTCCGTCAGAAGCATCCAGATATTTGGTGGGAAATTCTTTCAAATTAAGAAGGTTTTGAAGCATTCCTGCTACCTGTTCCTTACTGGCATTACCATTTCCTGTAATTGCCATCTTGATCTTCTTAGGAGAATATTCTGTAATGGGAATATTTCTATATAGGCTGGCAGCCATGGCTACTCCCTGTGCACGTCCCAATTTCAGCATACTCTGTACATTTTTTCCAAAGAAAGGAGCTTCCAGCGCTACTTCATCAGGATGAAACTCATCAATAAGAGCCAGTGTTTTTTCAAAAATATATTTGAGTTTGGTTTCGTGATTGGGGTATTTTTTTAGGATAAGTTCGTGAATAGAAATCATTTCCATTTTACCTTTTTTAACGGAAATAAGACCAAATCCCATGATGGCGGTGCCGGGGTCAATACCTAAAATTATCTTCTCTGAAATCATTGGTTCAAAGATATGACTTTATAAAATAACAATAGAAACTGAAAATAGTTCAGTACCTCAATTTAATAAGAATTTAAAGGGTTTTTATAGAATGTAAGATGATTCTTCCACCCATTTATCTTTCTAATCCGTCAAGTGTTTTTCCGCAATAGGAACCCATTTACCATCATGACGAAGCAGTAAAATTTTATCAACGATGAATTTAGTTTTATATTCTTTTTCCTTATATTCTTCCCATGCATTCAGATAGTTTTCCCATGTTAGATCTCTATAGCCTACTGTCATATGTGGATTAAATGAATATTTTGTAAAATTAAACTGCTGGTTTACCCTCTGGTGAAGATCAGTTAAATGAACATTATTTTCAGGATGTACAAAAATGACAGGGTTTTTCGGATTAGGGAAACTACCAAATCCATTTAAATCCATTTCAAAGGGCGATAGAGTGGTATTAATTTTTTGAAAAGCTACATGAATATCACTTTCCAATTCTAATTCTCTTGAAAAAGGAGGGAAAAGAGTGATGTGAGCATCATTCTTCAATGCCATGGTATTACCATATGAAACTGCAAGATCTCTTTTAAAAACCCTGACTTCTTCAATAATTTCCTGGGGCGGATAAATGGCAATGAAATACATTTTTTTCATAAAGTAAATTTAAAACTTTAAAATAAATTTTGATACATAAGAAAATTATGCATATGTTTGCAATGTATTAAAATTATTCCATGAAAAAGAACAGCCTTTATAAAGGAACCTTACAGAATATCATTTTGAAATTACTTTCCAGGGAAGTTAAAATGTATGGTTACCAGATTACCCAGAGAGCCAAGGAGCTTACTCAGGGAGAGCTTGAAATGACGGAGGGAGCCCTTTATCCTCTACTGCATAAACTGGAGGCTGATGGAATGATCACTTCAGAAATTCAGAAGATTAACGGTAGAGACCGGAAATACTATTTACTGACTGAAAAAGGGAAAAAGCAGCAGGCAGAGCAGGAAAGTGAGATGAAAAGCTATCTTATCAATCTGCAGACAATTTTCAGCACCTAATAAGCTGTATTTAAACCCATCCAATAAATATTTAAACTAATAATTCATTTTACTATGATGGCTATCAATCAGGAAAAGGAGATCGAAAGATACCTTTTATCAAAGAATTTAAATTCTGAATTGTTTATTGAAATTAAAGATCATTTCATAGAACAAATTTCAGTGCAACAAGAAGAGAAAAACATCAGTTTTCAGGAAGCTTTTCAACAAGCAAAACTTAGCTGGAATAAAGAGTTAAATCTGGTGAAAGCAGATTTTCTATCATCCAGAAAGATCGCAAGAATTGAAAAATCAGTGATTCAGAAAAGATTTAAGACCATTACCTTTTCTGCTGTTGCTTTTTCATTGCTTCTTGCGTTGTTTATGTACAGCAATTCCAATGTATTCAGGTATTCTCAGATTTCATTATTAAGCATTATGGGAGTACTTCTGGGGTATAACCTTGTATTTGGAAAAATGAGACTATACAATTATGTACGACTTAGCTTTCATCCCTTAATTTTAAAGAATGCCTTCGTTGGTATTATCCTTTTTTCTGTTGCATGGTTTTGGGGTAATAATGTAACGGACGCAGCAAGCGGAATAATGAAGGTTTTCTTCTTATATGCTATTGCAGTTAAAATTCAGTTATTGTATTACAATGCAAAGAAGACTAGTGTTTTGATTTAAGCTGCACTAATGTGTTTTCAAGATTATCCGTGATCTTTTTCACCTCTATATGGGGTTTGAAGACCAGGCCTTTGCCTTTTTCCTCATCCGCAATATTGGAAAGGATAATAACAGAGGTCTTCGTTTCAGGATAATAGATATTTAAGGACGGAGACCCCTTTACATACCCACTGTGAAAATAAGAATTGGGCTTGCCGATGTTCAACATGATTCCGTAGGCATAGCCCATTTTTCCAAAGATCGCATGTCGTCTTTCTGCACTTTTGGCCATAAACTGATTGAGGGTTTCAGGCTTAAGGATTTTTCCGCCATAAAGGGCATTATTCCAGGTGTGAAGATCCTTAATGGTAGAAAGTATCCCTCCGGCAGGAGTTCCAATTTCTTTTCCACCAAGTCTTTTCGGCATGTTCGGAACTTCTTCAGCTCTGCTGGCATTCCCAACATAAGCCGAGGCAAAATTATTTCCTTTAAAAATTTCGTCCGTAGAAGAATGGCCCATTCCCGCCTTTTTAAAAAGCTCCATTGCATTTTCATCATATGATTTTCCGGACACTGTTTCTACAATTTTTCCTAGTGCATTAAATCCGTCATTGGAATAATAGAAATCAGAACCGCTTTTAAACATCAGTTTTCCACCCAGCATGTTCAATCCGGAAGTATGGTTCAGAAGCTGATGAATAGTGATGTTTTCATATTCTTTAATCTGGAATTCCTTCAGATATTTTGAAACCTTGTCTGTAACATTCAGTTTTCCCTGCTCCATCTGAAGCAGCACCAAAACAGCGGTGAACTGCTTACTTACAGATCCGATAGCAAAAATAGTACTGCTGTCAATTTTTATTTTCCTTTTAAAATCTGAATACCCGTTTTCTTTTCTGTACAACGGTAGAGAATCCTTAAAAACGACAACACTGCCATTGAATTGATATTTTTTAAATACAGAATCAATCTGTTGTTCTAAAAGGGTCTTTTGAAAAGCGGTGATGGTGGAATCAATTACTGCTTTTTTATCAATGGGAGGGGGAGGTGTTTCGGTTTTACAGGAAAGAAAAAAACAGAAAGGCAAAAGGAATAATAAATTTTTGATCACGGGTGTTTATTTTTTACATTAAAATTGATATTCTTAAAGATACTGAAATTTTTAAGAGCATTGGGATATGCAAAATGCGTGCTAATAAAGACTTTTTGGGGCATTTAATAGGTATTTAATGATTCTTTGAGGAGTATTCAATACATTTGAATAAATTATCTGTAATCCGAAAAATAATGAATGACCATTTAAAAAATGATGCGGCCCAAATTGACTATATTTTGGACACCATAAAGAAGCAGGGAACAGAATATCTCAATTCTATTGCAGACAGACCTACAACAATAAATGAAGCTTTTGAGCCTGCTCAGCATGAACTATCGGAATCAGGTTATGGAGCTGAAGAAACACTAAAAATATTCAATGAAAGATTTGAACCTATTATGGTTGGGTCGTCAGGACCCAGATATTGGGGATTTGTTACCGGAGGCTCTACTCCCGCTTCCATTGCCGGTGATTGGCTGGCAACGATTTATGATCAGAACACTCAATCTGTAAAAGGACAAGGGGATATTTCTGCCAATGTAGAACTGGAAACAATACAATTAATGTTGAAGCTTCTCAGGCTTCCCAATAACTTTTTGGGTGGCTTTGTAACAGGGGCTACTATGTCTAATTTTACATGCATGGCGGTGGCTCGTCAATGGTTGGGAAAACAACAAGGGAAAGATATTGCTAAAGATGGTCTTTCCGAACCTATGAGAATCCTGACGGCTACACCACATTCGTCCTCCATAAAATCTTTGTCATTGCTAGGAGTAGGAAGCAGTAATATGATCACAATAAAAACCGGAGATGATCGTGAAGCCGTTTCCATTTCAGATTTAGAAGATCAGATTATGAGACTTAATGGGGAACCGTTTCTTCTGATCTCAAGCGGAGGAACAGTAAATACAGTTGACTTCGATGATTTTGTGGAAATAAAAAAATTAAAGGATAAATATAACTTCTGGTGGCATATTGATGCTGCTTTCGGAGGTTTTGCAGCGTGTTCAGAAAACTATAAACATCTTCTGGAAGGCTGGGAATATGCCGACAGTATTACCGTAGATTGCCACAAATGGCTTAATGTTCCTTATGAAAGTGCTGTCTTCCTGATTAAGGACCAATATAAAATTTTACAGGTAGAGACTTTTCAGAATTCTAATGCTCCTTATTTGGGAGATCCACTGGAGAGTTTCGGCTATTTAAATTTTCTTCCTGAGAATTCAAGAAGATTAAAGGCCCTGCCTGCGTGGTTTTCTATCATGGCTTATGGAAAGGAAGGGTATCGGGATATCGTGGAAAATAATGTATCTCTGGCAAAACAGTTTGGGCAATTTGTTGCAAATAGCAATGATTTTAAATTACTAGCTCCGGTACGGCTTAATACTGTTTGCTTTACATTGAAAGACGAAAATAAGCAAGATGAAGTTGTCCGTTTTCTGGAATTACTTAATGACACGGGAAAAGTTTTCATGACTCCTACTTTTTATAACCAGCATAAAGGAATTCGGGCCGCTTTTGTAAATTGGCAAACCAACGAAAGTGATATTCGTTTGGTATTTGATCTAATGAATGATGTGATAACAGCGTTAAAATAATATTGAAAAGCCCGTTGATAAAATTCCGGGCTTATTTTAATACCAGATCACAGAACCAAAAAACATAGTCTTCATCCTGATCTTCGGAATTGGCTTTAGGCTTGGGATAGGTTTTCTTTACAATTTCTCCAATTTCAAAATCAATAGGATTCTTGAAAATAGGACCATCAAAGGTGAAAGTATGGAACTCACCATTTTCTCCACAAGGATCTACATTATCGGGAAGATCATCAAGAAATTGCTGATCAATAATACGTCCTGCAAAGCTTTGATCCAGATAGGTTCCGTTTACACAGGTTACTATGGTTCTAAAACCAAGATCCAGAAACTCATGGATGAGGTTTAAAGTATCTTTTTTCCAAAGAGGAAATAAGGCTTGCATTCCAATAGCTTTTAGTTGATCCTCACGATATTTACGAAGATCTTCCAGAAAGATATCTCCAAAAATAGAGTAGGTGATGCCCTGAGCTTGTATTTCAGACATCGTTTTACTCATAATTTGTTGATACTCCTCCATGGAGGGTTCCTTGGGAAGTTCCATTTTAATTAAAGGAAGTCCTAAACTTTCAGCTTGTTTTTCCAAAAGGGAAACATGTACACCATGCATGGAAATTCTTTGAAACTCCTGATTGATGCTTGTCAATAGAGTAGAGACCTCATACTGATCCTCTTGTAATATCTTGTAAAGAGCAAGTGTAGAATCTTTCCCGCTGCTCCAGTTGAATAAGGCTTTTGGCTTCATGAGAATAATTGTTCTGCGAAAATAAAAAATCCCTGATCAATTTTTCAGGGATTTATAGATTTTTACTTAGAATAAAGTAAATAAAGGTTATCTATAAAGCTTTTGTTGGCCAGTTTCTTAACGACTACTTCATCATAGAATGCCCGGTACTTATATTCAGGGTGTTCCTCCTTTATTTTTTCAAACTTTCTTTTTCCTATTTTTTTTCCATCCAGAAAATAATAGTCAGGAGGTTGATGATCTGAGATGTAAAGGCCTCCTACAGTTACGTACTTTTCTTCAATTTCAAAGTTTTGTTTACCCAATAACTCATTGGTTTTAAAGATGGAAGACTTATGATCGGTAAATTCTTTATTATTTGAATCTATAGTTGTATAATCAATTCTGACAATGTTATGTTCCGTTAATACTTTTTCCGGAAAAGATAAGGTGAAGTTTCCGTTTTCATCGGCTTTTGCACTGTACAGCCTATCCAATGTTACTAATGATATTTCTCCTGCTGCTAACGTTACATTTCTTAAAGAAACCAGCTTCCCTTTTATTGTAATCTCTTTTTGATAGACATTTTCAGTGGCAGACTTATTTTCAGTTTGTGCATTCACGTAGATTGAAGAGGTAAGTGTTAAGGCTAAAAATACACTGGAAAAAGTAGGTTTTAAATATGTTTTTTTCGCACAAATGGAGGTCTTGCTTTCTAAAACCGTATCAATTTTTGTTTCAGGAAGATGATCGAAATCCCATACCTTTTTTTTGCATTCATCACAGAATTTGCCCTCTGAAACCTGCTCCATGTTCTCCCAGTCCTGACTGCAGGGACTCGAAATTTGAAATTTTTCTTTCATGATTATATGTTGAGGAATAAAAATACAAAAAACCTCAAAGAAACTCCTTGAGGTTTTTATATTTTCTGAAAAATAATTCAAAAATAGGGTGCGGATAAGCTGTTTTCAGTAAAAACTGTTGGAATATCTAAACTATAAACTTCCTGTCGCTTTTTCTGCATTCACAAAAACACCACTACTAATGGTTCTTGTCTGATTGGTTGTTACCCCATAATATTGATGATTCACTTTGGTTTCTATTTTACCGGACATCTTTTTGCCATCAAATGAAGTGATGGTGATTTTTCCGGTCGGTTTCCCATAGAAACTATTGGTACATCCCCAATAGGATGAACAGTTTGGTGCTACACAAGTTTCAGAATAGTTGAAATCCATATTCATAGAGGTAGGAACATCCGTATGTACATAAACGTACTCTCTGCCCACTTCAATATTGTCTGTATAAATTTTAGAATCTAAATAAAATCCCTGGTCATAAGCATATATGAAAATCCCATAATAATCGCGATTATGCGAATCTTTTGATTTTCTCCATTCTACATAATGGGTAGTTCCTTTATTTTCGACTTTTTTGTCTACACCTTCAATTTTTGCCTGAAAGTATCCTTCAACTGGCGGTTCAGTTGGTTTGTTGTCTGATGAAGTGTCATCATCTGATCCACTACATGAAAATAAAACAAGGCAACAAATAATTTTAAAAAGAGTTTTCATTGTTAGTTTTTTTATATTCTACATGTTTCTTCTGTATTTTCCACCTACTTCGAACAAAGCATTGGTAATCTGTCCCAGAGAACAATACTTCACAGCATCCATCATTACATTAAATAAATTTTGTTGATTAATGGCAGCGTGTTGTAATGTTTTTAAGGCAGCTTCTGACTTGTTTTCATTAGATTTTTGGAAATTATGAAGCGTCTCTATCTGAACCTGCTTTTCCTCCTCAGTTGAACGGATAACTTCTCCGGGACGAACTGTTGGCGAACCATCTTTTCCAAGGAAAGTGTTTACCCCAATAATTGGATATTCTCCAGTGTGTTTCAACCATTCATAATGCATTGATTCTTCCTGAATTTTTGAACGTTGGTACATCGTTTCCATTGCACCCAAAACTCCACCTCTTTCTGTAATCCTGTCGAATTCTGCGTAAACCGCTTCTTCCACTAAATCTGTCAATTCCTCAATAATAAATGAACCTTGAAGCGGATTTTCGTTTTTCGCTAATCCTAGTTCTTTGTTGATAATCAACTGGATTGCCATTGCTCTTCTTACAGATTGTTCTGTAGGAGTTGTAATCGCTTCGTCATAAGCGTTTGTATGCAATGAATTACAGTTGTCATAAATAGCATAAAGCGCCTGAAGCGTGGTTCTGATATCATTAAAATCAATCTCCTGAGCGTGAAGAGAACGTCCCGAAGTTTGGATGTGGTATTTCAACATCTGGCTTCTTTCATCTGCTCCATATTTAAGTTTCATTGCTTTTGCCCAGATTCTTCTTGCTACACGTCCGATTACTGAATACTCAGGATCGATACCATTCGAGAAGAAGAACGATAAGTTTGGAGCGAAATCATTGATGTCCATTCCACGGCTCAAATAATATTCCACATAAGTGAAACCATTTGCCAGCGTAAATGCCAACTGAGAAACCGGATTTGCACCCGCTTCCGCAATGTGATATCCTGAAATAGAAACCGAGTAAAAGTTTCTTACTTTTTCTGTGATGAAATATTCCTGAACGTCACCCATTAATCTCAAGGCAAATTCAGTAGAGAAGATACAAGTATTCTGAGCCTGATCTTCTTTTAAAATATCTGCCTGAACCGTTCCACGAACTGTCGCGATGGTTTTGGCTTTAATTTCAGCATAGGCTTCAGCAGGAATTACTTCATCTCCGGTTAAACCTAATAATTTTAGACCTAATCCATTATTTGAAGGTGGTAATTCACCGTTATATCTTGGTCTTTCTAAGCCTTTGTCATCGAATTTTGCTTTTAAAGCTTTCTCAACATTGGCTTCAAGCTTGTTCTCAGCAATATATTTTTCAACGTTCTGGTCAATGGCGGCATTCATAAAGAAAGCTAATAACATCGGTGCAGGTCCGTTGATGGTCATAGAAACAGAAGTCATTGCATTCACCAAATCAAATCCGGAGTACAATTTTTTAGCATCATCTAAAGTCGCAATAGAAACTCCTGCATTTCCAATTTTACCATAAATATCAGGAGGTAAAGCAGGGTCTTGTCCGTATAGGGTTACAGAGTCAAAAGCTGTAGATAAACGTTTTGCATCCATTTCCGCCGAAACGTAATGAAATCTTCTGTTTGTTCTTTCTGGTCCTCCTTCTCCTGCGAACATTCTTGTAGGATCTTCACCCGTTCTTTTGAAAGGATAAATTCCTGCAGTATAAGGGAATCCTCCCGGAAGATTTTCCTGACCTTTCCATTTAATCAAATCACCCCAATCGGTATATTTAGGTAAAGCAATTTTTGGAATTCTTAAGTGAGATAAAGATTCTGTTGAGGTTTCAACCTTAATTTCTTTTCCTCTTACAAAATAGGAATAAAACTCAGCATGGAAAGCTTTTTTCGTGTCATCCCAAGTTTTTAGGAAGTCGATATTTTCCTGTTGAAGATCTTTTTCAGCCTTTTGATATTCAGCATCTAAAGTTTCATTAGAAAGGAAATTTCTCACTCCTTCAATGTGATACATTTTTCTGGCTAATTCTGCCTGTTTTTCAATATTAGCATCATATTGTCTGTTATTTTCAACAATCTCAGAAAGGTAACGTACTCTTTTAGGAGGGATAATTGTTACTTCATCTGTAATTTCCTGTTCTACAAAACCTTGCAGATTTAAATCGGAAAATTTATCGTTTACTTTTGCAACAAGTCTGTTGTATAATTCTGTTGTTCCGTGGTCGTTGAACTGAGAAGCTTTCGTTGCATAAACCGGCATGTCATCCAATGGGCTTTCCCACAATAAGTGGTTTCTTTGGAATTGTTTTCTTACCGCCTGAAGCGCATCAAGAGCACCACGTTTATCAGATTTGTTCAGGGCTACTAAATCTGCATAATCTAACATGTCGATTTTTTCCAACTGTGTAGAAGCTCCATATTCAGGAGTCATTACATACATTGAAACATCAGCAAAATCTGAAACTTCCGAACCAGATTGTCCGATACCTGAAGTTTCAAGAATAATTACATCAGGATGAGCCAGTTTCAAAACATTTAAAGCTGAATGAATGAACGGAGAAACTGAAACATTGTTTTCTCTCGTCGCCATTGAACGCATATAAACTCTAGAGTCATTGATTGCATTCATACGGATTCTGTCTCCCAATAATGCACCCCCGGTTTTCTTTTTCGAAGGGTCAATGGAAATAATGGCCATTTTTTTACCAGGATTTGAACGAAGGAAGCGTCTTACCAGTTCATCCGTCAAAGAAGATTTTCCTGCACCACCCGTTCCGGTGATACCAATAATTGGAATATTTAAATCCTTTGATTTTTCGTCAATGGCTTTTACTAGTTCAGGTTTATCTTCTGAAAAATTTTCAACGGCAGAAATAATTTTAGCAATACTCGTAGAGTTTTCAAAGCTAATTGAATCTAAATCACTTGCTGTTACCTCTTTTCCTGTTGCAAAATCTGATCTTTTAACCAAATCATCGATCATTCCCTGCAAACCAAGTTCGCGACCGTCGTCCGGAGAATAAATCCTGTCGATTCCGTAAGACATAATATCTTCGATTTCTTCGGGTAGGATTACACCGCCACCGCCGCCAAAAATTTTAATTTGTGGAGAGTTTTTTTCTCTTAAAAGGTCATAGATATATTTAAAATATTCATTGTGACCCCCTTGATAGGACGTTAATGCAATAGCATTGGCATCTTCCTGGATCGCTGTATTTACAACTTCCTCTGCAGATTTGTCATGTCCTAGGTGAATAACTTCACATCCAGTTCCCTGAATGACACGACGCATAATATTGATCGCAGCATCATGTCCGTCAAATAATGAGGCAGCCGTTACGATTCTTACCTTGTTGGTTGGAGTATATTTTTGGGTTTCCATAAAAATTCTAGAAAGTTTCTAAGTTTCCAAATATAATAATAAAAAAAGAACCCTGTGTTTGATTTTATGGTATTGATTATCAATCTTTTGGTTAAGGCTATTTAATTAAATGTCCCCTTTTTTTTGTTTAAGTGTTTAAAAGTTTGAAAGATCGGGAGTTGCAGAGTTAAAATGAGTTACAGGGATTTTATTTTCAAATAAGACCGGCTTCAGATTCTCAAATTAAATTCTCTACTTTTGCAAAATATTTTACAGACATGCAAAAAGCTTTGATGTACTTCGCATTGGGAACGGTAATAAGCTTCCTTATCAATTATTTCTTTTTAAGTTCAGAGAACATCGCATTGGATATTTATTATGCCTTTGCCTTTGGAACTGCATGGGGAATTGCTTATTATTTGGATACGCCCAACTTTACTTTACCTCAAAAACTAGGCTTATCATTTGTAGCCATGGGAATTCTTGTTCTGGTGGGAACCCTGATTTTTAAATTAGAATTAGCGATTCCTTCCATCCTAAAGTTTTCTACGGTTTTTGTAGCGTATTATTTATTTGCTAGCTTTCGAGGTAGCAAGTCATTAAGAAAATAAAAACTGAGGCTGTCAAAATAGACAGCCTCAGTTTTTTTATTTAGTGAATCATCAGAAAGCTAATTATAGCAAGACCGACAACTAAAAACGTAAATGCAAATAAATTAAGGGTAAACAATATGGCTCCAATAATAAAGCTTACGAGGCCATGTGCATGGTAAACCCTACGGTGAGCAATAAAGAAATATCCAACACTATATATTGATAAGGCCATCACCAGAATATATAAGATAGTATTAGCAAGCCAAAAGTCTACTAGGCCTATCAATTTGGTGAGTAAGAATATCAGCAGGATTGTTAATAAAAGAAACGAGAAATAATGCAGGGTAAAGATCCCGTGGTCAAAATACCACCATTTTTTCTTGCTATGAAAAATCCATAAAAAGAACGCAAAGAGCGGAAGATAGATGAAAAGGGCTTTGGGTAGGTTGTGAAATGACTTTTGTATCATATTAACAACTATTTCCTCTTTTGTTACTCCTTTTTCTTTGAGGTCAAAGAATTTATGAGCTATCGGTTTTTGGATAGCATCAAAAATTGATGGATTTTTAGCCATAGCTGAGTCGTAAGACTTTCTGGTTTTATAATTTCCATACTCAACCTCAGGATCTATTGTCTTGTTCAGCTCCAGAATTTCTCTAACATCATCTATTTTTGCAGAATCAGAAATTGCGTTTAAACCTTTAATAGTCAGCGAGTCTTCTTCTGTTAGGTTTTTTTTAGCCTTTATACTATCCAGTATTTTCTGTGTCTCCGGGGATTTTAATTTTTGAAAAACATTTATTTTATTTACTTCTTTGTTTTCATTGGAATCATTAAAGTTAAGATTTACCATAGGAAAAAGGGCAAACACAAAAAAAGTAATAAAACTGACGAAGATGTAGAGCTTTACAGGGGGAACAAATACTTGTCTCTTACCTTCCAGGTAAGTGTTTGTAAGCTTTCCGGGTTTAAATAGTAGGTTTTTTACCGTACCCCAGAATTGTCCATCATAATGGGTGAAGTCTTCAATAAAGTGGGTGAAAAGAAAATAAAATGGTTGGCGTCTTTCAGTATTTTCCTGTCCGCAATGGGGGCAGAAGCGTTCTTCAACCTGATGCCCGCAGTTCAGGCAGGTTTTATCTTCTCTGATCTTTCCGTGGCTCATGAGTAAAAGTTTGTGAGGCAAATATAATTATTTCAGTGATAAAATAATGGGATCAATAAGCTTTTGCGGAAATCTTTAAGGTAAAGTTAATAAAGAAAGAGTTGAGGGACCAAACTCTTACTTTATCAGTTGTGTTTTTAGAATCTTCTAAACGTTTTTTTCATCGCAACAACATTTTACAAGTTTTATGCCAAAAGTATAAATAGTGTTAAAATCTACTGCTAGTGAGTTGAATAGCAGATATTATATAGATTAAATGAAATATGTTTTTGGGTTACGAAAATTATTTGTACCTTTGCACACCCTTTTAGGGGTAAATTATGTTTAATCTTTAACTAAAACGTGTGAATACATTAAGTTACAAAACTGTTTCAGCGAACAAAGCTACTGCTAATAAAGAATGGGTTGTGGTAGACGCTGAAGGACAGCCGTTAGGAAGACTAGCTTCTACGGTTGCAAAGATTTTGAGAGGTAAGCACAAAACGAACTTTACACCTCACGTAGATTGTGGTGATAACGTAATCGTTTTGAATGCTGGGAAAATTACGCTTTCCGGAAATAAGTGGGCTGATAAGACTTATATCTGGCATACAGGATACCCTGGTGGACAGAAGTCTATGACTGCGGCTGAACTTCAGAAGAAAGATTCTTTAAAGGTATTAGAAAAGTCTGTAAAAGGTATGTTGCCTAAAAACAGATTAGGGTCTGCTATCCTTAAGAACCTTTATTTATATGAAGGAACTGAGCACAAACATGAAGCTCAACAGCCTAAAACAATTAATGTTAACGAATTTAAATAATTAATTATGTCTATAGTTCACAAAATCGGAAGAAGAAAAACTTCTGTAGCTAGAGTTTATGTAAAACCAGGTTCTGGTGTTATTACAGTAAACGGTAAAGAGGCTACAACTTATTTCTCTACAGACGTGATGGTTTACAAATTAAACCAACCGTTTATCCTTTCTGAGACTGTTGGTCAGTATGACGTTACCGTAAATGTTTTCGGTGGTGGTAATACAGGTCAGGCAGAGGCTATCAGATTAGGTATTTCAAGAGCTTTATGCGAAATCAACGCTGAGTTCAGATTAGCATTAAAGCCAGCTGGTTTACTTACAAGAGACGCAAGAATGGTGGAAAGAAAGAAGCCAGGTCAGAAAAAAGCAAGAAAGAGATTCCAATTCTCAAAACGTTAATTTTCAGACTTCAGATTCAAGATTTCAGATTTCAGAATTTATTCAATCTATTGTCTTTTATCTAAAATCTATTTATCTAAACAAAAAAATTGCCCGTTACGTTTAGCATCCAAACGCTTCTCCCATCTAAAGAAGTTGTTGATTGTTTAAAAGACGGAAAGTAAACTAACAAAAACAGAAAACATGGCAAAAGCAAATGTAAAAGACCTTTTAGAGGCTGGCGTACACTTCGGTCACATGACTAGAAAGTGGAATCCAAATATGGCTCCATACATTTTTATGGAGAAAAACGGTATTCACATTGTAGACTTACATAAAACAGCAGTTAAATTGGATGAGGCGTGCAGCGCTTTAGAAAAATTAACTTCTGCAGGTAAAAAAGTTCTTTTCGTAGCTACTAAGAAGCAAGCGAAAGAAGTGGTTGCAAAACACGCTTCTGAACTTAATATGCCTTATATTACAGAAAGATGGCCAGGAGGTATGTTAACGAACTTCGTTACTATCAGAAAGGCGGTAAAGAAGATGAACTCTATCGACAAAATGAAAAAAGACGGTACGTTCGAAACTTTATCTAAAAAAGAGAGATTACAAGTTGACAGACAAAGAGCTAACTTAGAGAAAAACTTAGGTTCTATCTCTGACATGGTTAGACTTCCTTCTGCAATCTTTGTAGTTGATATCTTAAGAGAACACATCGCGGTAACTGAAGCTAAGAAATTAGGTATTCCAGTTTTCGGTATCGTTGATACAAACTCTGACCCTAGAAAAGTTGACTTCGTTATCCCAGGAAACGATGATGCTTCTAAGTCTATTGATATGATCTTGAGCATTGTTTCTGATTCAATCAAAGAAGGTCAGTCTCAAAGAAAAGCTGATAAAGAAAAATCTAAAGAAGAAGGAGAAAAAGTGTCTGCTGATACAGATGCTGATTTCGATGCAGAATAATTAAAGATTTTCTTTAATATAGGAAAAACGCTGAACTTAGGTTCAGCGTTTTTTATTTTTATAGAGGTTTAAATAGTTAGGTTGTAGCTAGGTCAGCCTATTGAAAATAGAAATAAAAAGAAAGGCCACAGAATTCTGTGGCCTTATGTTAGTTTCTAAGTGTTATAGAATAGGAGCTTGTTATATACTTTGTCGATTGATAGGATGAATTACAAACCATTCCTGAAAGTCTGTAGTTTTGATTTTTAGGAACCATGGTATAGCCTATCTTTCCAGCCCCTATGGGAATCTTCTTAATGAAGCCGTTTCCACTTACCGTAAGGACCATATTACAAGAAGATTTATTCTCTACTGAAATGGAGGTTCTGGGATTGCCGGGATCGTCATTATTAAGAAGATCGCTGAGGACTTCTGCCGTTTCTGGTTTATAGGTTTTTATAAGCTCGTTATATTCTCTTACTGTATTGGCTACACTTCCGCCAGAGTTATTGGCAGGGTAGGGGTTTCTTATGGGATAACCGCCATAGTTGGCGCTACAGCTGGTAAGAATTAATGAAATTCCTGTGAGAACTAATAGCTTTTTCATACCTATTCTATTTTTTACTTTTCTTTTTTAGGGGTTTTTCCGGTTTGGCAGCAGGCTTTTGTTCAGCTACTGGCTTTTTCGGATTATCAATGGTTACAAAGATACTTTTTTTTACCTCTTTCTGGGAAAAGTACTTCATATCACAAACGTTACTGTTGAGAGTATAAGAGCCTTTGTTTATCACAATGAAACTTTCTCCATGTGCAGGAACGGCAAGATTATAGTAATCTTTTCCTTCTATTCGAAGAACAATGTTGCAGTCTGAGTTGTTTTTAAATAAAAGAACCACCTCCTTTTTGGTAATATCCTCATTTAGCATTGCATTCAGGAGTTTTTCTGTTTTCTCTTTATGCTCAATGGATGTTTCGGCAATTAACCGCTTAAATTCCTCCGCTTCTTTTGAACTGGGGTCTTTCATAGCATTCTTAGGAATATCAGCCAATACAGGCCTTGCTTCCATGGGTTTGGCCGTAAGTGCTCCTTTGGTCCACTCAGAATTTTTTAGAGCAATGAGTTTAGGTTTTAGTACACTCTTTTTCGGATCGTCAGGGTGTGCATTCTTTAGATATTCTTCAATTTCCTTGATATTTGTGCTTTTTAGGATGTCTTTACTGCTTTTTTGTGCGTAGGTAAAGGCTGGGGTAAGGAAAGTGAAAAATAAAATCGTTAAAAATTTTTTTTTCATCAAAAGTTATTTATTTCATCAGCTTATTCGAAATTTTATATATGTAATTGTTTTTCCTTTAGCCGAAAATAGTTCCTCATAATATGTTTTGATGTCTCTCAGATGTTCTGTATTAGGGTCATATTCAGGGGCTCCATAGATGTCATGGTGAGCAGAAATAATTTCATGTCCTGCACCTTGTAGGTAGCCCAAAGTATATCCGTGAAGAAATTCTGAATCTGTTTTTAAATGGATAATACCGCCGGGTTTAAGGAATTTTTTATATCGGCTTAAAAAGTCTGGATGAGTTAATCTGTGTTTGGTTCTTTTATATTTGATCTGTGGATCCGGAAAAGTAATCCAGATTTCATCTACTTCATTTTCAGCAAAGAAATGGTCAACAAGTTCAATTTGTGATCTTAAAAAAGCGACATTATTCATGTTATTTTCAACAGCTTCTTTAGCTCCAAACCAAAATCTGGCACCTTTAATATCAATTCCGATAAAGTTTTTTTCAGGAAATGTTTTTGCCAGTCCTACAGAATATTCTCCTTTTCCGCAACCTAATTCCAGAACTATCGGATTGTTGTTTTTAAAGAAGTTTTCTCTCCATTTTCCCTTAAGATCAAAGCCGTTTATAGCATCTTCTCTTGTTGGTTGGATTACATTTGGTAATATTTTGTTTTCTGCAAACCTTGCTAATTTATTTTTGCCCATTGAGATTTATAAAATGTTTGCAAAAATAGTAAAATTTGCATAGAATATGGCTCTTTTAAAGCTAAAAGACCTATGAAGAAACGATGATATTGTTTTGGTTACTTTGCTGTTGCGCTTCCCAGAGCTACCATAATTGGTTTTTGAATGGTTTTTTGTGAGGCATACTGAGCTCCGCAGACTAAGCTTGTGAAAAGATACTGTCCTTTTTCTATCACTATAGAGTTATCACCATGAGCAGGAATGGCAAGCCTATACTTGGTGGTTCCGACTCCTTCCATTCTTACAATGATATTACAGTCAGAATTATTTTGAATAAGAATAATGCACTCCTTAGCATTAGGGTCGTTATCAAATAAGGAATTAAGGATCTTTACGGTTTTATTTTGATGTTCAATAGGAGAGACGGTCATCAGCATATTGAATTCCTCAGCTTCAGCATTGGGTATGGCTGCATTAGCGGATGTATTTACAACAAAGGTATTTTGAGTTGTGCTTGGCGTATAAACGGTAGTAGATTGTTTTGCCGCAAGTTCAGCCTTGTACTTTGCGATTTGTTTCTGTTTGATGATGGCATTCATTTCATCAAAAGTAATCTTCGTAG
Source organism: Chryseobacterium sp. SIMBA_028 (assembly GCF_046535285.1). NCBI lineage: Bacteria > Pseudomonadati > Bacteroidota > Flavobacteriia > Flavobacteriales > Weeksellaceae > Chryseobacterium > Chryseobacterium sp. SIMBA_028. The sequence continues at coordinate 60,584 of NZ_JAWRWZ010000009.1, forward strand.
AGGGTCTTCTTCTCAGTAGGGCAAGCATTTCCTGCATATCTTTTACTTTCTGATCTTCAGGGTGGGCATTTTTGATGTATTCTTTCATCAGTTCCATAACCCTTGGTTTCAGGACAGACCGTCTTGGATCATCAGGATGAGCATCTCTTAAGAAAGCATTGATTTCATAGATGTTATTGCTTTTTATAATTTCGCTGTAGTCTTTCCCTTTTTTTTGGGCAGACAGACTGAAAAACAAGACTGAGCTAATAAGTAAAAGTAATTTTTTCATTAATAAATATTAAGTTAAAAATGGTATACTTTCTCTTAATTTGTGTTTAGATCGATTAGTTTTTACTATGATAACGAGATCGTATTGTTTTTATTTTAAACACTTAATTGTGACATAAATTTAAGCATATTTTTGAATATTAAATACAAGTATTTGATAAATTTTGAATAGTCGGTATTGAATGGTAAAAAATAATCCATGTAAGGGATACATGGATTATGGTCTATATGAAATTTTGGTTTCTTTTTCAGATCAGATTTTATTTGGTGACTACCTCCTGAAGGTGAGAATTTCTTAATCTTTTTTGGTAGATAGGCACATATTTCTCAATAGGTATTTTTATTGCTTCGAAGTTTCCGGCTAATACATAAGGCTGTATATTTTCTGACGTATAAACAAACTGAAGGAAGTTGTCAATCAGGTTTTCAGGAATTTTGAATCTGGTGAAATAATCTTTACCTAGATAATTCTTTATCTGGGTAACAGAACTATTCATCTTTTCATAGGCCTGATAACGTTGTTTTTTCTTTCTTTCTCCTGAAAGCATATCATAGATGCTTCCCAGACTTAAAGTAAGTCCGCCATCTCTTAGTCCTGCAACCGGAAGTTCAGGGGGTGTACCGTCTCCTTTAGGTTCTGGAAGTCCGATTACTTTCTTAATTGCTAATCCTTTATCTTCTTTCCTTAATGAATTTACATCATAACGAAGATTTCCTGTAGGTTTGAATCTGTTGAGTACAATTTCCTGAATCTCATAATATGCAATCTTTAGTTCTATAAGATTTTTCTGACCCAGCAATTGTGGAGTCATCTTGATGTCTTTTCTTTCGGTAACAATAGAGGTAAAACGGATAACATCCCCCGGATTTGCGGGAACATTAAAATTACCATTATAATCCGTAAGAACAGTCTTTTGCGTGTTCAGATTGGTAACATATACCTGGTTAAGATACAAGATAGAATTATCCCTTAGAAATACTTCTCCGGAATACATTTGAGCATTGATTTTTGCCAGAAAAACCAATAGCAACAGAGTAAACAGTTTCTTCATATAATTGGCAAAATTACATAGAAATACAGCAATTTGTGTCTCATTAGATAAAGAATAGTGGTTAAAGTTATATTAAACTTTAGGATTAAATTGTTAATGAGTGTTATAAACCTCGTTTTAATTCAAATGAAGGCCTAAAAAGCAAGAGGCTGAAAGAAAGTTTTGGTGATTTGCTTTCTTTCAGCCTATGATTTTTTACCTGTGTTTTACCAGCAGCCAGCTTGAATATTTTATGGAAACTGTAGATCCGTATTCCGTCCAGGTGATAAAATACCAATAAGTAGCAGTAGGAACATATCTGCCTCCGACTCTTCCATCCCAGGTATATCTGTTTTCCGGGGTTCCTCTGAAGATTTCGGCTCCATATCGGTCAAAGATCCGGAATACAAGATTATCATTGGCCATTAAAGCAGAATAGTCAATGCCTTCGTTACGGCCATCACCATTAGGCGTAATGGTATTGATAAGATTAATGATGGCAAATTCCTTTTTAACTTCTCCACATACCTTAGAATCTCTTACCATCACATAGTGTGCTCCTCTTGGTACATTATAAAAGATATTTGAACTCTGCCAGACAACGCCATCCAGTGAATATTCATAAGGAGGTGTACCTCCGGTTACTCCAACTTTTACTGTAGTTCCATCAATTTCAATGGAAGTAATTTGAGGAAGCTGATATTCTGTAACGTTTACAAGCTGTTTATAAACACATCCATTGAAGGTAAGCTCTACCCAATAGCTTCCGGCAGGAACGTTGGTGATTGAGTGAGTGGTTGCACCGGTACTCCATAGGTATTTTTCAAATCCCGGGCCGGCATCCAGTGTTGTCGTTGCGTTTGGACAAATGGTCTGGTCTATCAGTATATCTGATTTTTTGGGGATCTTAATGGTGATTTTAATAGAAGCGACTTCCGGACAGACTCCATTTTTTTCAAAACGAATATAAAAAGTCTGGGGAGTTGTAATATTGATTGTTGCAGCAATTGGGTTGATGTCATTTTGAGCATCTGACAAACTTCCATGAAATGTATAAGTTACATTGGGATCTGTCGTGAACATAGGAATGAACTGAGCAAGGTTTACAGATTTTATTCCATCCAGATCATCATCACACACAGTATCTGTAACGGATCTGCTTGATAATGGTATTCTTGCTCCGATACTGAACTGTAAAGGTTTAATGACTGATGCACAACCATCAGGAGAATCTACTCTGATGTAGATGGTTGTTGTTGCTGTATAACTCCAGATATTAGGAAGTGTGTTGGCATTTCCTGCATTGGCATTGGCTAAGTTTGCATAATATCTTACTGTAAAATACGTCGGGTTATTAAGAACAATACCTGTGATATTGGATAGTATGATATTGACTGTTCCATCCATATTATCATCACAGAAAGTACCGTTGTAATTATCCACAACTACGGCCTTGTTGTAAAGAGAAAGAGTGATCTGTGCGATACTTTTACAACCCAGACTATTTTTTACCACCGCATATACGATGGTTCCGTTAGGTGTAGTATAGGAATTGGCTGTTGTAATCAATGCAGTAGGATTCTCCGTTTGAGCATCGAGTAGAGTGGGATAATAGGTGATATTGACAGGGGTATTTGCTGTTACATTGGCTGTCGTCAGATTAAATGTTCCTTGCCCATTGATATCACAGGCTTTCATGGTTACATTGGTAACGGTAATCGCTTTGATATTGATGGTTACTGTCACGGTTTCACAATCCGGGAAGTCCGGATCATTGCCACAGAAAGTATAGGTGAATGTATCTGTTCCGGCTGTACCCGGAGTATTAACTGTATAGGTAATGATTCCTGTAGCAGGGTTTATAACTGCTGTGCCAAGTGCGGGAGGAGTGGTTATGGCAACTGTAGCAGGGACAGGAATTTGGGTTGAGCTACTGAATGTAGGGGGGATAGTCTGGCTGGTACACACATCATAGGAGGTAGCGGTAAGTTTGGTACAGTTCAATACTTTAAACTGTTCAGTAACTAATGGAGCACAGCTGCCCATGGTCACAGAACAGGTATAATATCCGGACTGTGTGGGAGTAATGGAAGAACCGGTAGCACCAGAAACAGGATTTCCGTTTCTATACCATTGATAGGTGTCATAAATGATGGGATCTACAGTAAGTACAATTCCCGGGGCACAATTTCCTCCTGATTTTATAATAACAGGCTGTGTGGGAAAGCCTGCAAAGAATCCTCCATATCCTACCGCATCACTCCCTGCAGTAATACCTGCAGTGATTGCTTTGTTTGAAACTATAGTGATTGTTCCTGTAGTATTGGGTATTCCATAGGTCACCCAATTATTGGTTCCTGTCATATTGTAGGGGCCGGTTGAGGCTGGTGGATTTACACCATTTACGGTAACCGTTGCCCCTCTTTCTGTAATAAGATTCAGCTTTGTAGGAATGTTGAGAATTCCCAATGGATTTCCATTGGAATGAACAAAGTTTTCATCAATAAAACCAAGCTCATTGATCTGCTTTGGAAGATAGCAGTTTAGAGCAGGAATAAAATTAAAACCTCCGGTAGCTACTTCATTTCCTGTGTTGGAATCTCCTGATAAAATTTGGTAGACATAGGCATTTTTAGAAGTCTTAATATATAAGTTATAATGTCCTCCGCCTTGAAGCATATATTTGGTGTCAGGGATCACAAAGTATTTTCCGGTGTTGAGGGTCGCAATAGGAACCAGCTCATTATTTACATAAATTTGAGTATTATCTTGAGTTGCGACAATGATTGCACCTTCCATATTGGAGCCAATAGTTCCGTTGCCTTTTACAAGGGCAAATTCATTTCCGAGTCGGTCAACCGGTACAGCCTGATCCATTAAAATATCAGAGCTTGTAGAGAAATTTCCTGCATATTGTCCATTGAAGTTTCCATTGGTAACATTCACGGGTTTGTTTGAGGTGATTTTAGCACCGATAAATCCATCAAGATTTCCGGCCATGTCTCCAATTCCATCAATGATATAAGATTGTCCTTTGTTTAAGGTAATCGTCATTGTGGGGTTAGTAGCGCCTGTAGTTCCATTTGAAAACTGTACCTGTGGGCCGTAGCCGGTAATGGTAACAGTCGTGTTGTCTTCAGTTGCCAGAATACTGGTCATGAAGTTTAGAATGTTATTGCTTACGGTAATAGGAGCAAAAGCGGTAAAGAAATTTTTTCCGGTAGAAGGAATGCCTTTGGAAGTAATTATTTCTGCATGATTATGTACTGAAAACCTTAAGTTAGCGTAAAATGGGAATTCTGCTTTCAGGTATAACCCTTTTGTTGTGGGGGTGAATACATCTGATTGTTGGGTGGTAATAATATAATTCCTTAAAACATCAAATTTCTGTGGATTGTTTTTACTGATATTTACAGTTCCGATCAGAACATTATTGTTATAAATATTCACAGGGAAAGGTGTCGTTCTGCTGGTAGACAGATAAAGTTTCTGGTAGGGGCTGGGCGCTCCTGATCTATCTACCATTGGAGCAAACCAATGTTCTCGGTCCAATTGTGCAAAAACAGAGGTGAAAGTATAGAGTATAAATAAAAAAGATAGAATTTTCTTCATTCAGTAAGGGTATTTATCACAAATTTAATAATAAAAAGTGTTGGATTGTTGAAAATACAATAAAAAAACCGCGATTTTGAAGTCGCGGTTTTGAATGTTTTATTTTGAATTTATTATTCTCTGTTTTTTACTAAAATCCAGCCTGTGTATTTTACCTCAGTCTTTTCTTTATTAGCCTCATTCCAGGAAACGTGATACCAGTATGTACCAGTTACAAGCCTCTTGTCAAAATGCTTTCCATCCCACTTGTAATTGTTGAATTTAGTTCCGGTAAATATCATGTTACCATATCTGTCATATACTACAAAAGATAGGTTGTCTTTATAGGCAAGTTCACTGTAATCGATGAAGTCATTTACATTATCTCCGTTAGGGGTAATGGCATTCAATAGATTTGGAACTGTAATTTCTGTTGCAACAGGTGTACAGTTATAAGCATCTTTTACATAGAATGTGTGCTGGCCTCTGGTTAATCCTGTGAAAGTGTTAGAATCCTGCCAGTTTGCAGTTCCGTCCACAGCAAATTTATAAGGAGCTTTACCCCCCGCTACAATTACTGTTGCACTATTATTGTTGATTTCGATTTGTTGAATTACAGGATCTTCGGCTTTCTTCACTCTTACCACTTGAGTAAGGAAACATCCGTTTTTACCAAGTATTACAGAATATTCACCAACTCCAACATTTCTGATTCCAGATGTAGTAGCACCATTATCCCAAGAATAAGAATCATATCCAGGCCCAGCATCTAAATCTGTTTTAGCATCCATACAAATATATTTATCTACTAAAATCGGAGACTTTTTGATTGGAAGTGGAATAAGTTCAATTTTTGAAATAGCCGTACATCCTTCAGCAGTAGATACTTTTACATACACAAATCCGCCAGTTGAAGGGAAGTTGTCAGGTTCTGTTATTTCATTGATGCCTGCATTCAGGTCAGTTAATGAACGATAGTATTTTTTTATTGCTGCTCCGTAATCTGTAATCTTAGCCTTAGTTAAATCAAAATAAGCATAAGGAGCTACGTCATACCAACAAGCTTTAATAATATCGTCTTTTACAACAAAAGGAATAACATTAAGCTCTAGAGTAACTTCTTCACAGTCTGTAAACTCTACAGAGTCTCCACAGAATGTATAAACAATTTTATCTGGTCCCTCATAGTTAGCATTCGGAGTATAAGTAATTGTTCCGTTTGGATTTACTACTGCCGTACCTTTAGTAGGAGGGGTAAGTATTTTTACGGTAGTTGCTACCGGAGTCTGTGTTGAAGACGTGAAGGTAGGTGTAATAATTTTAGTAGCACAAACTGCGAGGTTTTGTTTTGTAATTTTTAAACAGTTTTGTACTATATAGACAGGTGTAGTAACAGGAGGACATGTTCCCATTGTTACTTTTACAGTGTAATTTCCAGATTGTGTAGGAGTATAGCTATAAGATGTTGCCCCTGGGATAGCCACTCCATTTCTGAACCACTGGTAGGTTTCATATCCATCATCTACTTCCAGAATAATACCCGGAACGCAGTCTCCTGTTTTTTTAGCAATTACAGGAATTGAAGAGAATCCGGCAAAGTAACCTCCATATCCAGCAGAGCTGTATCCTCCGTTAATACCAGCTGTTACAGCTTTTGTAGAGGTTATAGTAAGGTTGTCAACCACTCCAGATATTGCATAAGTTACCCACTGTGTATTTCCCGTAAGAGGATATGGACCTTCAGCCGCAGTAGGGGGAGTGCCATTTACCAATACAGTGGCTCCTGTTTCAGTTAGAATATTGAGTTTTAATGTAATGTCATCTATAACACCGGGCATTTCATTGATCTTACCAATTTCATCAATTTTTCTTGGTAGGAAACAGTTCAATGGCGGTATATAGTTGAATCCATTGGTGGCTGCATTATTATCTATTCCTATGAATTGATATAGATATACATTCTTGGATGTTGAAATAAGCATGTTAGAATGATTTCCAGCCCCAGGTTGTGTTACATAGCTGGTTTCATTAATTCTGTACCAACCTCCTGCGTTAATAGTTTCAACAGGTGTTGTAGATCCATTCAGATAGATTTCAGTATTGTCTTCAGTAGCAACAATAAGTCCACCTTCCATATTCAATGAAGGATTGGTAGATCTTGTTTTTACCATGGCAAAAGTGTTCCCCAGTCTATCAACGGGAACAGACTGGTCAAGAATAGGGTCAGAACCACTTGTAGGTGTTGAAAAGTTACCGTTGCAACTTCCATTAGTAAGGGTTACTGGTTTGTCAGCAACTACCTTGGCACCTATAAATCCGTTTTTATTGGCTGCAGTAGCTCCACTTCCGGTAAAAATAAAAGATTCTCCTTTGTTTAAAACAAATGAATGCGAGTTTCCAGGAGGTGTTCCGTTAGTGAATACTAGCCCTGGAGTATTCCATGATACTGTTACGCTGGTATTATTTTCAGTAGCCAGAATTCCTGCTGTAAAGTTGTAAAGACTATTAAGGTCTGTATTAGGGCTGGCAGCCACATAAAACTGCTTACCAATTCCGGCTTTTCCTTTACTGGTAATAATTTCACCGTGTACAGATTGTGCCAATCTTAAACTACAATAAAAAGGCTTTTCCCCTTTTAGGTAAAGCCCTTTACTACCTACATTAAAAGCTTGGGTAGTCCCATTGGCAGATATAATGGATGCATCTACATCAACAGTTTGTGGGTTTCCTTTACTGATGGTAACCGTTGTAAGAACGTTATTGTTATTGAGTATTTGTACGGGAAAGGGAGTTGTGGAATCTGTGGATAGATACAACCTGTTTTCAAATTCCCCTACAGAGGGACTTGTGTAATAAGGTGCAATCCAATGTTCAGTATCCCTTTGCGCAAAGAGGGTATTAATTGTTAAAAAAAGTAATACCAAACTGAGTAGAAATCTTTTCATGTGTATGGAATTAGGATTTCTACAAAATTAAAATAAAAAATCAAATACCTTTAATAAATTATAAACAAATGTTAAAAATTACTCACGATTTTTAATTAAAAGCCATCCTGAGTATGAAACTTGTAATTTTGAATCTGGCTCAATCCATCTTATTACATACCAATAGGTTCCTGTAGGAAGATTTCTTCCATTTGATCTTCCATCCCAAATATAATTTTTATCTGAAGACTTATAAACAGAGGATCCGTAGCGGTCTGCTACTTCTATGGATACGTCTTGTTTTATTCTTAATTCAGAATAATTAAGGACATCATTGATGCCATCTCCATTAGGCGTAATTGTATTGATAAGATTAATAACTAAAAACTCCTTGGTAATATAACGACATCCGTCTGAACCTATTACATATACCGTATGAAGCCCCCTTGATAATCCTGTAAAAACGTTAGATGACTGATAATCTAAACCATTTAATGAATATTTATAGGGAGGAGTTCCTCCGGTTACATGAACTGTTGCTGTAGTACCGGAGACATCTATTCTTGTAATCGTTGGAGATTGTGCTGTAGTTACATTTACCTGTTGGCGATACACGCACCCATTGAATCCAAGGTCTACATAGTGACTTCCTGCATTGGCAATAATAGTTTGGGTATTTGCTCCATTACTCCATAAATAAGATGAAAATCCAGGTCCTGCATCCAATAGAATCTTTTCGTTGGAACAGATGATCTGATCATGAAGCGTGTTAGATTTTTTAGGAGCTTTTAAAGTAAGTGTTAATACACCAGTATCAGGACATCCTGTGCTACTTTGAAATCTCATATAAAATATACCTGTAGAAGTAATAGTTTGTGAAGCTGCAATAGGGTTGGTTCCTGCCTGAGCATTGGTAAGTGAAGCATGAAATGATAAGACTACTGCCGGATCTATTGTAAATAAAGCCTTGTAGTCATTAAGGTTTACAGATTCTGAACCATTAAGATCATTGTCACAGATATCTGTTTTCGCGTTGTTTGTTATTAAAGGAATCTTATTACCAATGGTGAAGTTAATTTGCCCCAAAGCTGGCGGGCAGTCTCCTATATTAGCTGTTACTCTTACATATACTGTAGTACTGGAAGTATAGGTCCAGTTGGCAGGAAGAGTATTGTTATTTCCTGCATTGGCATCAGCTTGGGTAGGATAATATTTGACAGTAAAGTTGGCTGAGTTCACTACAATTTGTGGGGTTACATTATTGAAATTAACATTCACTATTCCATCTAGATTTTCATCACAAATATTAGCATTGAAGCTACTGGTGTTAATGTTAGGAGTAGGGTAGGTGTTTAATGTAATGGTAGACACTTTAGAACATCCATAGATAGACGTTACATTAGCATAGACAGTTCCTGACGGCCCTGAATAAGCCGTCGGAGTAGCTATTGGTCCTGTTAAATTGGCATTTGTAAAGTAAGTTACCGTTGCACTTGTATCCGGAGTTACATTGGCATTCTTCAGGTTAAAAGTTCCGTTCCCATTGGCAGCGGCACAAGAAAACAGACTATCATTAGTTGCCTGAAGAACATGGGTATTTACTACAATTTTAAAATATTCAAATGCTGCCGGAGTTCCATTTCCCTGGATATAATAAGTAAAAGTATCCGTAATATCAGCAGTAATACCTGCATTGGGAGTATAAGTAATTTGTCCTGTTGCTGGGTGTATTGCCACGGTTCCATTAGCAGGCGGTACTATAATACTTGTATTAGCCGGAACCACTGTCTGGCTAGAGCTTGTAAATACCGGAGTAATTACTTTCGTATTACATGATCCGATATCATAAGTTGTGGTTGTAATAGGAGGACATACCGTATAATCATACTCTGCAGTCATTCTGGACTCACAACCGGTCTTAGTAATATAGCAGGTATATATTCCGGATCCGTATACATCAGGGTTGATGGTAGGTGTTGTAGCACCCGGAATTTCAACTCCGTTAAGATACCATTTATAGGCATCATGTCCCGGATCTACTTCCAGAAGTACCCCATTGTAGCAATCACCGGTTTTGGAAATCACCGGAATAGAGGAAAATCCAGCAAAATATCCTCCATATCCTACGGCTCCATTTCCTGCAGCAATTCCTGCAGTAACAGGTTTTGTGGAAGTTATAGTAACATTTCCTGTTACATTTGACATGGAGTAGGTTACCCAATTTAGATTGCCATTTACTGAAGCAAATCCTGTAATGGGGTTTCCGTTAACTGTTACTGTTGCTCCCGTTTGAGTAATGATATTAAGTTTTGTATTATAAGCAGTACTGCCTATCATATTAATGAGCCCTATCTCATTGATTTCTTTAGGCAAAAAACAGCTTAAAGGTGGTATAAAATTCATCCCTCCTGTCTGATACACTGTGTTTCCTGACGCACCGGCAAGAAGTTGATATACATACACATTTTTGCTCGCTGAAATATTCATGTTATAATTTCCATTACCTTGGTTGATGTAGCTTGTAGCCTCAATCATGCGATACTCTCCGGCATTAAGGTTAACACCGGGTAATATATTTCCGTTAATGGTAAGGGTAGTATTATTTTCTGTAGCAATAATTAAGGCTTTTTCCATCCCTACAGTATTGGGACCATTTCCTTTTACCATTACAAAATCTTTTCCAAGCCTCTCCGTAGGAACAGCCTGGTCCATCAATATATCTACATTGGTACTGTTTTGGGTTGTATAGAGGCCGTTGAAGTTTCCATTAGTTACAGATACAGGTTTATTGGCGACCAGTTTTGCACCGAGTAATCCTTTTCTGTTATTCATGCCGCCCATATCACTATTTACATCAAGGATATAAGATTTCCCTTTATTGATCGTAAATGTTCTGGAAGGCATTACGCTGCCATCAGCAAAAACAATGTTAGAACTATATCCAGATAAAGTTACGGTGGTGTCGTCTTCTGTAGCAGTAACTCCTACGGTGGAATTTACATGATCTTTTGGAGAAGTAGTGGGAGCAGTCCCTATGAAAAAAGTTTTCCCGACTCCGGCCATTCCTTTAGAGGTAATAATTTCAGCTTGTTGAGGAACTGAAAATCTAAAGTTAGCAAAGAATTTTTTAGATCCTTTTACATGCAGTCCCATAGTATTCTGGGTAAATAGATTGCTCATGGTGGAAGCAATCATATAAGTGCTTGGAACTGTAAGTTGTACGGGATTTCCTTTACTTACCTGTACGGTAGAAAATACAATGTTATTATTAGAGACCTGTACAGAAAACGGAGTCGTCTCGTTGGTTGAGAGATATAAATAACATTGCGGGGGAATATTTCCCTGAAGAGAACTTGCAGACATGGGAGCAAACCAGTGCTCAGTATCCAATTGCGCATTAACAATTAAGCAAATAAAAGTGAAAATAGCTAGTAGAAATTTTTTCATGCGTTATTATAAGGGGCCGCAAATCTAAGCATTAATAATCACATTTTTATGCAAAAAAAACTTTGAAATTTAGATTATACTACAATTGTTGAATATTTAAAATTCACTTCATTTTACGTTCATACTGATTGAAGTTATGTCATAAAAAATCCCGATGAAACTCATCGGGATTAAGTATTTTCTTTGAAAGAAAGATTAAGCTAAGCTTATTCTTACAAATCCTGTTACTTTAAGATCTGCGTTTACAGATTTTACATAGTCAGCTACAGAAATAGAGCTGTCTTTGATGAAATCCTGGTGTACCAAAGTGTTGTCTTTGTAGAATCTCTGCATTTTACCTTTCAAAATATTGTCGATAATGTTTGCAGGCTTCCCTTCTTCAACAAGTTTGTGTCTTTCGATCTCTAATTCTTTATCAATAGTTTCCTGAGAAACAGAAGTCTCATCAAGAGCAATTGGGTTCATAGCAGCAGCCTGCATAGAAACAGCTTTAGCAGCTTCGTCAGCTCCTTCTACTTTAGCAGAAAGTGAAGTGATAGCAGCAATTTTGTTTCCAGCGTGGATGTAAGCTCCTAAGAAAGGTCCTGTAATTCTTTCGAATGCACCGATCTCAATTTTCTCACCGATCACTCCTGTCTGCTCGATTAACTTCTCAGCAACAGTCATTCCGTGGAAATCTGTAGCCAATAATTCTTCTTTAGTAGCAGCGAAAATAGCCATTTCAGCTAATTCATAAGCAAGCTCGATGAAAGCTTCGTTTTTAGCAACGAAGTCAGTTTCACAGTTTAAAGAAATTACAACACCTAACGTGTTATCTTCGTTTACTCTTGCGATTACTGCACCTTCACTTGAATCTCTGTCAGCTCTGTTAGCAGCAACTTTTTGTCCTTTTTTTCTAAGGATATCTACCGCTTTTTCGAAGTCTCCTTCAGCTTCAACTAGAGCTTTCTTGCAGTCCATCATACCTGCACCTGTTTGGTTTCTTAATTTAGCTACGTCTGCAGCAACTGGTGTATAAGACATAATATCTATTATTTTTTATTTAAGATTAGTATTAATTTTTAGCTTAATTTTAGAGCAGTGCAAAGATAATGATTTTAATGATAAACTAAAAAATGACTTTTCACGTTATTAATATATTTAATACTATTTTAAAGATTTGATTAATGAAAAAAATCTTCCTTCTCCTATTTATATGCGTTTTTTCTCTTGGATTTTCTCAAAAAAAGAAAAAATCAAAATCTAAAGCTGTTGTAGAAAAAGAAACTGTGATTATTTATACAGAGCAGGAAGCCGAGACTTCTAAAGAGGCGAGAGTGATTGCCGGCTTCATAAAGCAGAATCCCGGTCATGCGAAAACAGATTACTTGAAAAAAAGATTGATGGATATTATTATGGCTGATAATTCTCCGGAAGCCAAGCCTACAATAAAGCCAATCAGTAAAGAGAAAATTGAAAAGATTGTAAAAAACAATGAGTTAAACAGTGGTAAGGTGCTTGCCAGTAATAATACATCAGGTAATACTACTAAGGCTGCTACCACAAGTAATACCAAGAATACGGATAAAATTAATGATGCTATTAATGCTTTGAAAGAAGAAAGACGAGTAACTTATGCATCAGCAGGATCTGCTAAGAGTGCCGGAACAGCAAAGTCTGAACCAAGTAATGATGCTAAAAGAACGGCAGCAATGTTGACCCATATTTTTAATACCGATATAAGTTCTAAAGAAGCTTATATTAATATTAAAAACAGATCCAGTTGTAATTTAATTGTAAAAATCAGTGGTAAGAAATACTACAATCTAACAGTTCCTGCAAAAGGACAAAACTTTATTTTGATAGATAAAGGAGAATATGTGCTGACAACAATGGTGTGTGATGCAAAATATTCTTCATTAAAGAAAATTACTCAGGATATTGAGATTGCACTCAATGTTGCTGAGGATTAAAGAAGAAGGCTAAAGTAAAAAAGGTTAAGAAATTTTCTTAACCTTTTATTATTTTTATCCTTTAAACTGTCCCATCGCAATGAACTTGTCCTGTCTCTGGGTTTCAAGCTCCTGTCCTGTAAATTTGGAAAAAGCTTTGATATTTTGTAAAATAGAATTTTTCAAGTTTAAATAAGTGGTCTCCTGATCGTAGTGAGCGCCTCCAAGTGGTTCTTCAACGATTCCGTCAATGAACTTTTCTCTTAAGGCATCCTGAGGAGTAAGGTTTAATGCATTGGCTGCATCTTCCTTATGATCCCAGTTTCTCCATAGAATAGAAGAACAGCTTTCTGGTGCAATCACAGTATACCACGTATTTTCCAACATATATACCTTATTACCTACACCTATTCCTAAAGCTCCACCACTTGCTCCTTCACCAATGATGTAAGTGAAGATTGGAGTCTTTAGCTGAACCATTTCAAAAATATTTCTTGCAATAGCTTCACCTTGTCCTCTCTCTTCAGCTTCTAATCCTGGATAAGCTCCCGGTGTATCTACCAATGTAACGATAGGAATGTTGAATTTTTCAGCAAGCTTCATTAGTCTTAAAGCTTTTCTGTATCCTTCAGGATTTGGCATTCCAAATCTTCTATGCTGTCTTTCCTTAGTCGTTCTTCCTTTTTGAGTCCCAATGATCATTACTTTCTGACCATCCAGGGTAATCAATCCTCCAATCATTGCCGGATCATCAGCGAAATTTCTGTCTCCGTGAAGTTCTAAGAAACTGCCTTTGTCTGCCATTCCGTTAATGTAGTCCAGTGTATAAGGACGGTCCGGATGACGGGACAGTTGTACTCTTTGCCAAGGTGTAAGATTTCCATAGATTTCTTTTTTCTTTTCTAAAATCTTATCCTCAATCTGGCTGCATGCTAATTTTACATCAACACCACTTTCTTCTCCTACTAAAGAACACGTCTGGTATTGGTCCATCAATTCTTTGATAGGAAGTTCGAAACTTAAATATTCCATTTCTTGAAGTAAATTAAATCTTTCAAATGTATGAAAAATTATGTTAATTCTATTTAAAATTATTTATAGCATTGCTTATTCTAGAGGTACTTTCCTCTTTACCAATGATTTCCAGAATATCCGGAACATCTGGTCCTTTCAATTCTCCTACCAAAGATAAACGTAGAGGCATCATTACCTTACCCATTCCCAAGCCTTTGTTTTCCGCGAAATCATGCATAGCCTGCTTTAAGGTTTCTGCAACAAAGTCTGTAGATTCAAATATCGTGGATAATTCTCCCAAAATAGCAGATGTTTCGTCATTCCATGCTTTTTTAGATGCCTTTTCATCGTAAGAAGTCGGAGCTTCAAAGAAGAACTTTCCATTTTCATAGATATCCTTAGGGAAAGTAGCTCTTTCTTTCATCAGGTGAATCACTTTTAAAAGCTTTTCATCAGAAACAGCAGAAAGATCAAGATCTGTATTTTTAAGGATCTGAAGAAGCTCTTCATCAGACTTCATCTGAATATACTGGTGGTTAAACCATTCTGATTTTTCCTTACTGAATCTTGCTCCAGCCTTGTGTACTTTATGAAGATCAAATTCCTTAATCATCTCTTCTAAAGGAAGAATTTCCTTATCATCAGCAGGAGACCAGCCCAATAACGCAACCATGTTGATAAATGCGTCTGGAAGATAGCCGTTTTCTCTATACCCTTTAGAAATTACACCTGTTTCAGGATCCTTAAAGTCAAGAGGGAATACAGGGAATCCGAACTTATCACCATCTCTCTTGCTTAGTTTTCCTTTTCCTTCTGGTTTTAGAATTAGGGAAAGGTGTGCAAACTGTGGAGCTTCCCACTGCATTGCTTCATATAATAAAGTATGTAATCCTAAAGAGGGTAACCATTCCTCACCTCGAATTACGTGAGAAATTTCCATTTCGTGATCATCAATGATGTTGGCGAAGTGGTAAGTAGGCATCCCGTCATTTTTTACAAGAACCTTGTCATCCAATGTATTGGTATTTACTGAAGATTTTCCACGGATAATATCCTCAAGATTCAATATTCTGTCTACAGGCATTTTAAATCTTACTACATACGGCGTTTTTGCATCCAGTAATCCTTGAACTTCCTCTTCAGAAAGAGCAAGACTGTTTCTTAAACGGTTTCTTGTTTTGTTGTCATAAGAGAAAACATCACCTTTCGCTTCGAATTCTGCGCGGATGGCATCCAGCTCTTCTGGAGTATCAAAAGCGATGTAAGCATAATCTGTTTTTAGGATCTGCTCTGTATATCTGTCGTAGATGTCTCTTCTTTCAGACTGTCTGTAAGGGGCAAATTTTCCTCCTTTCTTAGGACTTTCATCAGGGATGATTCCACACCATTCTAAAGCTTCTTCAATGTATTCTTCAGCTCCTTCTACATATCGTGCGGTGTCTGTATCTTCAATTCTTAATACAAACTCTCCTCCTTGATTTTTAGCAAAAAGATAATCATATAATGCGGTTCTTACGCCTCCCAAGTGCAAAGGTCCTGTAGGACTTGGAGCAAAACGGACTCTTACTTTCTCCATTTTCAATTTAAATTTTTGCAAATTTACTTAAAATTATGCGTTTATAGAGATGATTTATCAATTCGTCTTGGCTTTTTTGTTTTTAAGTTCTACATCTAAAAAAGAAAAAAGGGTGGTCAATGACTTGTCAAAAATGATATAGGAATATGATTGAATTTAATTGAAATCATGAAAAAGGCTGTCTGAATAATTCGGACAGCCTTTTTTGTATTGTTGTAATATTACTTCTTTTTTATTCCTATGATTTTTAAAACCTTGTTGATTTTATACTTCATAGTTCTTTTATAACCCAGCAGCTTGATTCTTTCCATCAACTGTAGGTTTTCTTTCATGGTAGCCAAAAGATCCTGTTTGAAGAATTCTCTTAATAAATCTTTATCTACAATTACCTGTTCCAGCTTATCAAGGGCTTTTATTCTATTTTCCTGCATGAAAAACAAATTGTGTGTCATGCCAGCAGAATTCATTCTATAGGCCAAAAGATATTCTGGAACAAAATGAGTCTCCGGTGTATTTTCATAAGCCTGAAGCCAGAAAAACCAATCTTCTTTAGCTTTAAGTTCTTCGTTGAACTTGTATTTTTCTACAATATCCCTGGAAAAAATAGCACAGTGAATAGGAATTGAAAAGGTATTATCCCACTTCAGCAAAATTTCTTTTTGGTTGAAATATTCTGTCTTCAAAATGCAATGGGGAGGAAGAACCGTTTGAGTAGCGCTATCAAATCGCTGGAAATCTGTGATCACAATGGTATTTGTTTGATTATTGATCTCTTTAACAGATTTCTCAAATTTTTCATTGTATAAATAATCATCACAATCCAAAAACTGAACAAAGTCACCTGTAATATTTTGAATCCCTGTATTTCTTGCAGAGCTTAAGCCACCATTTACTTTTTTGATGTACTTTATTCTGTTGTCCTTTTTCTGCCAGTTCAGGGCTATATTTTCAGTATTATCTGTACTTCCGTCATTCACCAAAATACATTCCCAGTTTGAATAAGTCTGGTTGACTAAGGAATTGATGCAATCATCCAGAAAAATAGCCTGATTATAGCAAGGAACGATGACAGATATCTTGATGGAATTATTCATGTTTACTGGTTCTTTTATATTTTTTTTGTCCTGGATTATTTCTCTGATCCAATTACTGAAACCATATTGTTTTACAATTTCCTCAGGTAATTCGTGATAAGGAGTGTGTAAAAACTGATCAATATTGCTGTAATTGTTATTTTCTACAACAAAGATATTATCAGGATGGTAGAAATTGTATTTCTTTACCATTATATTATCAGTGATCACTTTTTTCTTGTAGTACATTCCCTCAAAAAAACGAATGGAAAGTCCATTATGTAAAGGATCTACAAAATCTAAAAGCACATCGGAATCCTTTACCAGTTCCAGGTTTTCTTGAAAGCTTATCCTGTTCTGGATGTATTTGATCTTTTCATTTCTTTTTTCAGGTTCCTTAAAGTATTGGATGAAAATGGATAGTTCTACGTGCAGATCAGAAACTTCTGCAATGAACCTATCTATCTTTTCCTCACGGCTTTTCCAATATAATCCCACGAAATACAGTCTAGGTTTCTCTGTGTTGTATTCCTTATGTGCAGGAGGGAGATGATCAAAATAAAAATTAGTAATAGACTTAATATTGGGTTGGGAGTCTACATTTTCAAAACAGAAGAATGAGTCAAACAGATTGAAGTAATTTTTAATTTCAGGGAATTTCTCAATGCCATCCCATTGATAAGCAATAAGCTTTTTTGTTTTCTTTTTTAAATTTTGGATAAAAGAAATAGGAAAAATATCCGGACGAATTACTAAAATATAATCTAATTCTCCTTCAATGGCTGAAATACTTTTGTTAAGGTCTTCAAGAAAGTGTCTGTTGATAAGATCCTGCTTGTATTTCTTGTTTCTCAGAATGTTTTTAATAAAAAAATTTTTTATACTTTCAGAGCCTTTGTATCTAAATTTTGAAACCTTATCTGTAATTAAATAGGGGGCAAACCCCTCTTTTTCCAAATTATCTAAAAATAGTTTGGGAAAATCAGAATAATCCGGCATTACCAAAAGAAATTTTTCTTTCTTTATCACGTTACTTATTTTGAATTAAAGATACTGAATAATACTATTTTATAATGTTTTCTGATACTATTGACAGGGGAATTAAAATATTCTCTTTTTATAGTGTCAGAATCTTTTAAACTTACATGATTGAGAAATCTAAAATATTTTTTTTCAGTATTACTTAGCTTAATATTATCCTTAAATTTAGGATTTACTTCTCGGAATGTCCTTTCCATTTCCTGAATCGCTTCTGCTGAGTAATTTCCATGGTGCTTATAATTTCCAATGATGATCTTTTTCAAATAAACAATATAATAAGCAATAATACTCTGATCAGGAAACTTCAGGTAATATTTCTCGTAAATAGTTTTGATCACGCTAAGATACCCAAGCAGATTTTTGTCACTGTTTTTTTTGGTAATCGACTGAGAGTTATCTGCTGTGTAGTGGTAAGTAACCTCCGGTATAAAAGTAACATTTTCTGCAGCAAACATGACCTCAAAAAACCAAAGTTCATCCTCATGATAAATTTTGCTCAGGAATTGTAAACTATTTTTCTTCAGAAATTCTGTTTTGTAAAGTTTATTTTGAGCCATTGGACTTAATCCTTCGGTTATGTTTTTAATAAGAACCTCAGAGTGCTTATTTTCAATAGCCTGTTTTTTTTCCAGATGGGGTAAGTAGGAAAGGATCTTTTTTTCTTCCCAGGATACAAGTGCTGTTTTTCCTACAATAATATCCTCTTTGCCGGTATAGGCGGATAGCAGAGATGCTATGGCATTGGAAGGAAGGAAGTCATCACTGTCACAAAAAAATATAAAATCTCCGGTAGCTTTTTCCATTCCAAAGTTACGAGTGTCAGACAGGCCTTTATTCTCCTGGCTGTAAACCTTGAATCTTGTGTCAGAAAAAGTATTAATTATATCTAAAGTATCATCTGTGCTCCCATCATTAATGATGATACATTCAATATTTTTATAAGATTGGCTTTGAAGGCTTTCAAGAACCTCTTTTACATAATAGGATGCATTATAGCAAGGAACAATGATGCTTACTAGAAAGTTGCTCATGGGTGGTTATAGTTTTTTTAACGTAGTACTTACAGCCTCTATTGAAAAAGGTTTTAAACTATCGACAGAATTCTGGCTTAATGTATTCCAAAGTTCTTCATTATTATTCAATTGAATAATAGCTTCTGCAAAGCTGTTTTCTTCATTGGCAATCAATACATTTTTTTTGTCAATCAACTGCATTCCTTCAGCTCCTATATCTGTGGTAACCACTGGAAAAAAGTATTCAAAAGCCTGTCCTATCTTTCCTTTTACACCAGCTCCAAATCTTAAAGGAGCAACCATAATTCGGGAATTCATAAAATACTCTTCCACACTTTCTACAAACCCCAGAAATTTAAACTTAGGATATTGATTGATGTCCAGCTTATCAGCAACATTACCAATGACGCTTACTTCTAGTTCCGGATTGGTCTTCCAGACGATGGGCATTATTTTTTCGTATAAAAATTTTACCGCATCAATATTAGGCTCATGGATAGATCCAATGAAAATAATTCCCTTGCTTTCATGAAAACCTTTTCTGTCTGAAATATCAATCTTAGGGTAGTGGATATTGGAAATCGTAATGATTTTATTTTTATCCGCATATTGGCTCATAATTTCCTTTTCCTTGTCAGAAATAGCGATGATGTAATCTAATTGTGGAGCCAAAACAGTTTCCAAATGGAAAAAGTGTTTATAGTTTTTCTTTAAAGAAATACGAGTGGGCTCTATTTCAATGGCTCTTTTATATCTTAAAAAATGAATATCCACCATGTCATACATAAACTTTGTATGGGGCAGAATATTTTTCATTTTTTTGTAGAACAAATTCAGGGCAAGAGGCCCATTAAACCAAACGTAGTCAATATTTTTAGAAGAAGAAAGAAAAGCGTAGATGTTTTTATACTTGTTGTTCTCTACAAAAACAATGATACCCTGCTGCTGGTAAAACTTTACATAGCTACTGTCCTCAAACATATGAGGAGCAAACAAAATACAGTTATACCCTAATTCCTTATAAATCAGAATGATTTCTTTCAGTCTGTTGGAGCCGGAATCCTTATCATGAGTGGGGAAGTCCCTTGAGGTAAAAAGAATTGTCTTTTTCGATTCATCATACAGATGAATATTGATGATATCCTGAGTTTGAAGATCTTTAAGCCTCTTCTTTCTTTTAAAATGTTTTTTTATATCCTTTAAGATTCCCATCCGTTAGCTTTTATTTTCTAATCCAAAAACCTTGTTTACCCAGCTGTCCAATGTATATCTTTCATAGATATCCTCCGGAATTCTTTGATAAGGGCTTTCAAAAAAAGATCTGTCAAGATTAGTGATATTTTTATTTAAAATCAAAATGTTATTCGGATTGTAAAAATCATAGGTTTTAATAGATTCATTATCTGTGATGATTTTCTTTTCCAAAGACATGGCTTCAAATACCCTGAAGCTTAAGCCATATTGGCCCTCGCGCATCAGATCAAGCAAAACCCTGGAGTTTTTATAATATTTTGGAAGATCGTTATGCGGAATCTTTTTGATGCTGAAGATCAGGAAAAGGTTTTTGGGGATCTTGATAAATATATTGGTCAACTGATGTCTCCATGATTTCTTTCCAATTACCATAATCTGGAATTTTAACTCCAGATCTATGAGTTTTTTTGCCAATAATTTTACCAATGAAACCCTTCTGCTATCATAAGATGTGATGTAGAAAAGATCCATTTCAGGATTTTGGTTTTCCGTTGGAGTATAGGGTAGATAAATGTAATTGGTTATTTTTTCAAAACCATGTTGCTTTACATCTGCAATATCAAAGGAGAATATCTTATCAAAAAGATATAATTTGTCTTCTACAGGTACTCTTTCAAGATTATCATAAAGATAAGTGATCAGTCTGTCTGTATATTTTCTGATCTTTTCAAGAGTGGAAAGATCAAAGGTATCCGGATTTAAAACCAATATCTGGTCCTGATGTCCTAGTTTTGCTAGGGAATCAAGAACATATTTTTGTCTTTTTTCTGTCTTAAGGTTCTTGTTTAAAAAAGTCTTGCTTAAGGCATTTACAGCCCTTTCGTTAAAGTTGGAATGGGTTACGGTACTTATTTTTATATGATGGGACTCAATACCTCGTTTGCATAGTGCTTCAACAATATACTTATCATAATCCCAGAAGTCATAACTAATGATACAAATCTTCATTCAACTAATTTTGCTCTTTTTTTAATGATTCATAGGTTTCAAACACACTTAAGGATTGCAGATAGGAAAGCTGATAGCCCTCTTTTCCGTCTAGAATACCAAGTCTCATTATATAGGCTTTAAAAAATTTAAAAACAGTTTTAAGATATTGAACCAAAACACTGTACTTTTTCCCTTTTGCAGCCAGTTCTTTACCCTTTAATATTCCGTAATGAATCATTTTCTTTTTGTAGGATTCATAATCTGAAACGGAGTAATGTAATAATTTATTTTTTAAAATCCCAATGCTTCCGTTTACCTCAAGTGTTTCATGCACCTTTTTGCCGGCCATATATCTTGCCTTCGATTTTCTGAAAAGTCTGAAGTTTTTATCAGATTGAGTTCCTGAGAAATGTATCGGTTTTTGGGCAAAAAAGAATTTCCTGTAAAAATAATAAGCATCTTTTTGCTCGGGTTTGTTCAATTCATCTATAATCTCTTGCTTCAGAGCGGGAGTAATTCTTTCATCTCCGTCCAGAAACAAAACCCAATCATGAGTTGCAGCATCCAGGGCAAGATTTCTTTGCTTTGTAAAGTCCTCAAATTTGTTTTGAATGACCTTTACATTAGGGGATTTTTTTGCAATATCTACAGTTTTGTCCGTACTGAATGAGTCTATTATGATTATCTCATCACAGAAATCGAAACATTCCAGGACTTCCTGTACATTTTTTTCTTCATTGTATGTTATGATTAAACCACTTATTTTCATCACAACGTATTGTTAGACAGAGATGTAATTACAATCTCGTTTAATATCATTTTTAGTCAATTTTTATCTGTCAAAGATAAGTTTTAATTTGAATTTTATAGACGGGTTCTAGCCATTTATATCCATTCTATATATCCTTTATAAATATAATATAGGGAAATAAATCCAATTTATTATAATTTATAATGCAAATTCGAGTCCTAAATTTCGTTATAGTAAGAATATCATTTTTTTAACATGAGTTTAACGTAATTCAATCGGGATTTTATATTCTTGCGTTGGATATATAAAGTATGGGTATGATCTTTAGCAAACCATACCCATATTTTTTATGATTCAACAATTAAAATGTTGTTGCCCATTTTATGTTTTGAGAAGAAAATTCTTATTTATTATATTCAAGAATAGTCTTTTCGATAATTTTTACACAATCTAGTAATTGCTCTTCAGTAATTACCAATGGTGGTGCCAATCGGATGATGTTACCATGGGTTGGTTTTGCCAATAATCCATTTTCCTTTAATTGTAAGCAAAGATTCCATGCCGTGGAACTGTCCGGGGTATCGTTGATCAAAATGGCATTTAAAAGTCCCTTTCCTCTTACCTTTGTGATAAGATCTGTTTTTTCAATTAGCTTTTCAATTTCAGCTCTGAATAATTGTCCAAGTTGTTCTGCTCTTTCGGAAAGTTTTTCATCTGCAACAACATCTAATGCTGCTACAGCTACAGCGCAGGCAATTGGGTTTCCGCCAAATGTAGAACCATGTTGTCCAGGCTTGATGACATTCATGATTTCATCATTTGCCAATACTGCTGATACGGGATACATTCCCCCTGAAAGAGCTTTTCCTAGAATTAAGATATCAGGTTGTACATTTTCATGATGACAAGCAATGAGTTTACCTGTTCTTGCAATACCTGTCTGAACTTCATCAGCAATGAAAAGAACGTTGTACTTTTTACACAGTTCAGAAGCATTTTTAAGGAAATTTTCATCAGGAACATATACTCCGGCTTCTCCTTGAATAGGTTCTACTAAGAATGCTGCAATATTTCCAGCTTCTCTGCTTAGAACTTCTTCCAATGCTGCAATATCATTGTATGGAATTTTAATAAATCCTGGAGTAAAAGGCCCATAGTTTTGATTAGCATCAGGATCATTGGAAAAAGAAACAATAGTTGTGGTTCTTCCGTGGAAGTTATTTTCACAAACGATGATCTTTGCGGCATTTTCTGAAATACCCTTTACTTCGTAGCTCCATTTTCTGGCAAGTTTTACAGCCGTTTCTACTGCCTCAGCTCCGGAATTCATTGGTAAAACCTTATCAAACCCGAAAAGAGTCGTTATTTTTTGCTCATATTCTCCTAACTTGGAGTTGTAGAATGCTCTTGAAGTTAAAGCTAGCTTCTGAGCCTGCTCTACCAATGCTCCTACAATTCTAGGATGAGAGTGGCCCTGGTTCACAGCAGAATATGCTGAAAGAAAATCATAGTACCTGTTGCCCTCTACATCCCAAACGAAAACACCTTCGCCACGGTCCAGAACTACTGGAAGAGGGTGGTAGTTGTGTGCTCCATGTTTGTCTTCAAGGTCAATAAAATACTGTGAGTTTTTTGTTTGTTCTGCTGTTGACATATGTTTGGTTTTTTACAAATTTAAGCATTATTAATGAGATGCAGGAACAAAAACGTAATGCAGTACACGGGTGTAATTAAAGTGTATTTTAAGGTTGTGCTATGCCGTTTTAGAAAATATTTCTTGAGCATCTCAGCAGTTGCAGGTTTTATATCTTTAGAACTTGAATTTTTTTGTTTTGCTGTTTTTAAAGTAAATTTTTTATTGAGGAAGAAGATTCTTTTTAATTTTCTCCTGTGTGGCTTTGTCAATATTCAGTCCTTTTTCAAAATAATTTTCTATTGAACCATAATTGTTTTGAACGGCCGTAAAAGCAGCATCAAGGTACTCTTTTTTCACGCCCAAAATATCGAGGATAATATTTTTTTCTCCGCCAGCGGATACAAAGCTTTCGATTTCTTTTTTGTATGCAGGAACTAAGTAGGTATTTGAATCTAGATAATTGCTGTAAATCTGATCTTTAGGAGTTCCTAGCAAGCTCAAAAGAGAGGCGGCAGCCCAGCCTGTTCTGTCTTTTCCAGCCGTGCAGTGAAAAAGAGCGGGTAGATTTTTCTCATCGGCTAGGGAGAGGAAAAAATCATGATAGGCTTTTTTAGCACTTGGCAATACTATAAGGTCCACATAAATTTGTTTAAATAGTTCAACGGCTTTACCGTTGCCCAGGGCCTTATTAACTTCTATAGGATTTTGTAATGTTTTTCCTAATGTGGCAGCACCTACAGTACTGGCATCTGCTAAGACATTCAGCCAGACTTCTTTTACGTTTCCAGGAATTTGATCCGGAAATTCTGATCTTTCTGCGGCTGTCCTTAAATCGTAAACGGTTTTTAAATGCAGAGCATCTATTTTCGATTCATCTTTTGTAGAAATTGGATTCAGCTGGTTGGAGCGGTATAGCAGATCTGTTTTTATTTTTTGGCCGTCTGCTGTATCGTAGCCGCCCAAATCTCTGAGATTAGGGATAGACGGGATGTTAAGATTAGCTCCTGCAATGATTGTATGTGTGGGTTCTGTTTTTACTGTTTTGTTGCAACCTGAAATTGGGATCATCATTAATAATATAATAGTTTTTTTAATACGGTTTTTTTTCATCATATTGTTTTTAAAAGCAGAGTTTACTTCGTTTACTCACATTCCGTTTTTCTCTTCTATGCCTACGAATTTACAATATTATGGGCGGGTATTAAGTGTTTCTAAATCATTTACATTATATTGTTTAAAGAGATTGATAATTTACTTTTATTGTTTTAAAAAGAAAAAAGAAAAAAATGTAAATTGATTCTTTTTTTTCATCGTTGCTTCAGATCAAAGCAGAGAATCTCCATTTTATTACGCGGATTATTTAGATAGTAGAGCATCAAACGTTGAAGTTTTATATGATAGCATTTAAAATTTTGGAAGAGATTATTCAATTGTATTTTTTTAACTGCAATTTCGCCTACAATATTCCTCAAGGATGTTTTCTCAGTGAGGTAAACTAAAATATAGAAAACTGAAGACCTTACAAAGTGTTTTCCCTGTTTTGAAGATGAAACGGGGAAAGTAGTGAAAAATGGTGTAAAATTTTTTGATATAATAAATAGGGCTGTTTCACATGTGAAACAGCCCTATTTATTATATCAAAATTGATTAATCTTAATGAGATGCTAAAAGTACCTGGTTGCTTGTTAAGTACTGATCAACATATGATTTTATTTGAGCCTTTTTTGACGGATCTTTTATTAAATCATAAATCAATACCAAACCATTAGTTCCGAAATCTACCAGTACAGAATTGTCTTTTGTAGAAGTACTTTGCCAGTCGGAAATATTAATTTTAGAATTGGGCTGATCAAGATTGAACATTTTTGCAAAACCTTTCG
The DNA here is from genome assembly GCF_046535285.1 of Chryseobacterium sp. SIMBA_028. Taxonomy (NCBI): domain Bacteria; kingdom Pseudomonadati; phylum Bacteroidota; class Flavobacteriia; order Flavobacteriales; family Weeksellaceae; genus Chryseobacterium; species Chryseobacterium sp. SIMBA_028. The sequence goes on from NZ_JAWRWZ010000009.1 coordinate 85,946, forward strand.
ATTTGTCTCCACCTCTTGTAACACAATATAACTTTTTAGAATAATTTTTAGAAGCCTCCTGTAGATCTGTATCATTTGATACATTTGAGTTCAAAGTGTTAATAACTGTCATTACCCCTGCTCTGGCAGCACGTTCACGATCAGGATTGGTTGTTTGAGCCTGAAAGATCATATCTATTTTAGCACCTGTGTAAATATCTACTGTAACGTGTGTTCCGTAATCACGAACAATTTGTTCCGGGGTTTTAGACTGGATGTCTTGTAAGAAACCTTGAGTCACATAATTACTAAGCATATCCGGGGTAGCATTTAGACGATATCTTTTTTGCTTAATAAGAAGATTGTAATTTCCATAAATATATTTAGCATCAAAAAGGGTAGAGCTACTTGTCGTAGCAGAGTTGATTATACTAGATAATGTTTTTCCATAAAGCTGCATTTGCTCTGTAGCGCCTACTTTGTTTGAAATCACTTTTGAGAAAGCGGCAGCATCCGCACCATATTCCTCTGAATACTCCTGAGATAATGTATTTTCATCTAGTAATCTTGCTCCTTGTTCTGCTTTGAATAGATCAATGTTGATTACTTTAGAACCTGTAGCATTAGCGTTTGCATACTCTCCAGTTACATTGTAGCCATATCCAAGGGCATTATAGGCTCCGAATTCTTTATTACTTTCAGGTAATTTTAGATTCTCACTGGCAGGGTTTTGAGTTTGTGTTTCAACAAGGGTTTCATCATTTGAACATGATGATGTAGACAGCATAAGTAAAGCACTCATGCATAATAAAATTTGCTTTTTCATAGTTATCAAAATAATTTTTACCAAAAATAGAAGTAAATCAAAAATGCGGGAAATAATACGGTGTGATAAAAGTCATGATTAGTGATTTTACAGGCAATATTTAAGGTAAAAGAGTGTTCCCAAAAAATTAATTTCAAACCTTTCTTTAAAATAAGTTTAGTAGCAGGTATTTTTCTAAGAGAGAAAGTGATATATAATTACGGAAAGATCAGCTTTTCGCTTTGTTTAGATAAGGTTATCATAGTAGATATATAGATAAGCACAGTTTTGCAATCAGGATGTACGTCAAAATATTTTCAGCATACTATTTCATGATTAGGTATATAGAAAAATAAAAAACTGCCTCAAAAGAGGCAGTTTAAAGTCTTTATTTTAAAATAATCTTAGTGATTATCATATTTTCTATCCATTACAAAATCCTCCATGAACTTTGTCGTATAGTTTCCTGCAAGATAATCCTCATTATCCATCAGTTGTCTGTGGAAAGGAATAGTAGTTTTTACCCCCTCAATATAGAACTCCTCCAGAGCACGTCTCATTTTTGCAATAGCTTCCTCACGGGTTTGAGCCGTAGTAATAAGTTTAGCAATCATAGAGTCGTAGTTGGAAGGGATTGTATATCCGGAGTAAACGTGAGTGTCTACTCTGATTCCGTGTCCACCAGGAATGTTTAATCCTGTAATTTTCCCTGGAGATGGTCTGAAGTCTGCGTACGGATCTTCTGCGTTGATTCTACATTCAATTGAATGTAATTTCGGGTAATAGTTGATTCCTGAAATAGGAGTTCCTGCAGCAAGAAGAATCTGTTCTCTGATAAGGTCATAATCAATTACCTGTTCAGTAATAGGGTGTTCTACCTGGATTCTTGTATTCATTTCCATGAAATAGAAATTTCTGTGCTTGTCTACAAGGAATTCAATAGTTCCTACACCTTCATATCCAATGAATTCAGCAGCTTTTACAGCGGCATTTCCCATTTTCTCACGAAGTTCATCTGTCATGAATGGAGATGGAGTTTCTTCAGTTAGTTTCTGGTTTCTTCTTTGTACAGAGCAGTCTCTTTCAGAAAGGTGGCAAGCTTTACCAAATTGGTCACCTGCAACCTGAATTTCAATGTGTCTAGGCTCTTCAATCAGTTTTTCCATGTACATACCTCCGTTTCCAAAAGCAGCCACAGCTTCCTGAATTGCAGATTCCCAGTGATCTTTAAGGTCTTCAGCTTTCCATACAGCTCTCATCCCTTTACCACCACCACCTGCAGTTGCCTTAATCATTACCGGATATCCGGTTTCTTCAGCAACTTTTACAGCGTGTTCGTAAGATTCGATCAGACCGTCAGAACCAGGTACGCATGGTACACCAGCAGCTTTCATGGTAGCTTTAGCGTTTGCTTTATCTCCCATTTTCTCAATCTGTTCAGGAGAAGCACCAATAAATTTGATACCGTTCTTTTCGCAGATTCTTGAGAAGTTAGCGTTTTCAGATAAGAATCCATAACCTGGGTGAATTGCATCAGCATTGGTAATTTCCGCAGCAGCAATAATGTTAGGGATTTTAAGGTATGAGTCTTTGCTCATTGCAGGACCAATACAAACAGCTTCATCAGCAAATCTCACGTGAAGACTGTCTTTATCAGCAGTAGAGTATACCGCTACGGTTTTGATCCCCATTTCTTTACAAGTACGTAAAATACGCATTGCAATTTCGCCACGATTGGCTATTAATATTTTTTTGAACATCTTTTTAGATTTTAGGTAATAGGTAGTAGGTACTAGAAAATTAAGTCTGCAAAACATTTTTTATTCTGCAACCTAAAAACTGCAACCTAAATTAAGATGGATCTACTAGGAATAAAGGTTGGTCATATTCTACCGGAGTAGCATCATCAACTAGGATCTTAACGATTTTTCCGCTGATTTCAGACTCAATCTGGTTGAATAACTTCATTGCTTCAATAACGCAAACTACTTTACCTACAGAAACTTCATCACCTACATTTACAAATACATCTTTATCTGGAGATGGCTTTCTGTAGAAAGTACCGATCATTGGAGACTTGATTGTTACATATTTGCTATCATCAGATGCAGCTTCAGCTTTTTCAGATGGAGCAGCAGGAGTAGCAACAGGTGCGGGAGCAGCTACTGCTTGTGGAGCAGTGTGGTATACTGCAGGTTGTGCATAAACAGCATCGCTTCCAGCTAATGGAGTTTTAATAGTGATTTCGAAATCTTTAGTCTTGTACTTTACTTCTGAAACTTCAGCCTTAGATACAAACTTAATAAGATTCTGTATGTCTTTAATGTCCATAAATTTGATATTTGATTTTGCTTCAAAGATACCAAAAAAACGTAAAAAACAACAAAAAACCGCCAAATTTTATCAAAATTGGGCGGTTTTTGTATTAAAATGAGGCTTTTTCAATGAAAAGCGACTCTTAGTTTTCTTCAGTAGTAGCTACTTCTTTTTCCAATACTACTTTACCTCTGTAGTAAAGTTTTCCTTCATGCCAGTGAGCTCTGTGGTATAGGTGAAGCTCTCCTGTTGTTGCATCTTTAGCTAATTGAGGAACTACAGCTTTGTAGTGAGTTCTTCTCTTATCTCTTCTTGTGGACGACTGTCTTCTCTTTGGATGTGCCATTTTCTAATAACTTTTTTAATTGATGAGCGATGAGATTCATCATCTCATCATATTTAAATTATTCTATTTAATTATTGTCTCTTAATTTTCTTAATGCGTCCCATCTTGGATCGCTCTCATGTTCTTTTTCTTCCTCCTCAGCTTCCTCAATTTCTTTTGGGCTGAACTGATCAAGAATTTTTAGATCTTCTTCATTTATATTTGGTGATATTTTTTTCATCGGGATAGATAGCATTACATTTTCATATATCAAATGTGCTACATTGAAAGCATGATCCCCTGTAGGGATGGTAATGACATCTTCATTGCTGTCATCATACTCTTCTCCGAAATTCACCAAAATTTTGATTTCATTCTCAATAGGATAGTCAAAGTCTTCATTTGTGATGTCACAAACCAACTCGACCAAACCGTTTATTTTAATCTCAAATTCTAGAAAAGTAGTATGCTTATCGAGTAATACATTTACTATTATTCTAGGATTTGTAAAATCCTGTTCAGTGTCAAATAATTGAAAGAACGTTTTATCTATCTCAAACTTGAACTCGTGTTTTCCGTTTTTAAGTCCGGAAAAGCTTACGTCGTAGTTTCTTAACTTGTCCATAAAATGAGTGTGCAAAAATATGCATTTTTTTTATAATAACAAATAAAATCTAAAACAAATTACTTTAAAATTTGTTTCAACGATTTATGCTTCAGTTTCCTCAGGCAGATCTTCATCTATTCCATTATCTACAGCTACTTTTCTTGGCTGAAGACGGGTACTCATTAGTTCGCTGTATTCACTTCTGTTCTTGAAAATCTTAATAGCGGTGAAAATAGCTTCTGTAAAGCTCTGTTCATCGGCGATATTTTTCCCTGCAATGTCATAAGCTACTCCATGATCCGGAGATGTTCTGATAAAAGGAAGTCCTGCCGTATAATTTACTCCTTCCTCATAAGCCAGTGTTTTGAAAGGGGCTAATCCCTGATCATGGTACATGGCTAAAACGGCATCGAAGTTCTTGTATTTGTTCGGTTGGAAAAAACTATCTGCAGGAAAAGGGCCAAATGCCAATATTCCGTTGTCTGATAATTCCTGAATTGCTGGACTAATGATTTCAATTTCTTCATTTCCGATTACGCCACCGTCGCCTGCATGAGGGTTTAATCCCAATACGGCAATCTTAGGCTTCTGAACGCAGAAATCTTCGATCAAAGTTTGGTTAAGTGCCCTGATCTGTTTTTTTATTTTTTCCTTTGAAATATTCTCAGCAATCTGAGAAATAGGAATGTGGTGGGTGGAAACTGCTACTTTCAGATCTTCAGTTACCAGGAACATTAATCCTTTTTTGCTGAATTTTTCTTCAAAATATCCGGTATGTCCAGCATGCTTAAAGCCCATTTTCACCATTTCATCTTTGTTGATAGGAGCGGTTACAAGAACATCAATGTCTCCTTTCATCAAGGCTTCAGTAGCTGCTTCTAAAGAATCAATAGCCATTTTGGTAGACTCTTCAGTTGGAACACCAAGCTCTACGTTTACGTTTTCCTTTGTCAGGTTTACCATATTAAGTTTTCCTCCCTGGGCCTGCGAAGCTTCATTAACGTAGTTGAAATTAAGATTCAGCTTGAAAATATTTTTCTGATAAGTGAATAATTTCCCCGAACCAAAAATTACAGGTGTGAAAAAATCTGTAATGGTTTTGTCTTTCAGAGACTTCATGATGATCTCCGGACCGATGCCGTTGAAATCACCGATTGAAATTCCTACTCGTACTTTATGGTTTTTTGGGCTCATTTTGATTATCTTTGAAGATTATAATTTACAAATTTAGCAAAAAATAATATGTTCACAGGAATTATTGAAGCAGTTGGTGTTATTGAAAAGATTGAAGAAAAAGGAAGTAACATAGATTTCACCCTGACATGCCCTTTTACAAGCGAACTTAAAATTGATCAGAGCCTGGCACACAACGGATGCTGCCTTACTGTGGTTGAGATTAAAGACAAACAATATGTAGTAACAGCGATCAACGAAACATTGGAAAAAACCAATCTTGGAAAGTGGGAGTTGGGAACTGTTGTTAATCTTGAGCGTTGCATGAAGATGGATGGACGGTTAGATGGGCATATTGTTCAGGGGCACGTTGATAAAACCGGAGAGGTTGTGGGGATTGAAAACAAAGACGGAAGTTATTTCATTACAATGAAGTATGAGGAGGACGGAAGTTTTGTAACGGTACCTCAAGGCTCTATCACTGTAAACGGAATCAGTCTGACTGTTGCAAAAAGTGAAGATACACAGTTTTCCGTAGCCATTATTCCTTACACATGGGAATTTACCAATATGCAACACTTGAAAATTGGTGATAAAGTTAACCTTGAATTTGACATCATTGGTAAGTATATTGCTAGGTTAATTAAAAAGTAGGATGTCGATTAATAAATATAAAGGATATAGCTTAAGGAATCGGGTGTTTTTCGGTTTCTTACTGGTATGTTTTTTAAGTGTTGTGGCAACTTCACTTGTTCCTTATTTTGTTTTAAGGAATAACTCTCTGCAGCAGAGTAATATCGATATGCAGGAGAAAACCAATGCCGTCATGAGGTATCTGGATTACGCGGTAAGCCGAACGCTTGTAGAAACAAAAGATCTTCCGAAAGTCTTAGGGAATAAAATCTTTGAAATAGCAGATATCAATCAGCATGATATTGTTATTTATGATCTGAAAGGTAATTATGTCCTTTCCAATAAAGATGAAAGCCTGATTGACCAGAAGAGACTGCCAATAGAAATTATCAACAAGATTCTGGCTACAGATGCAAGAGTTGATATGACAAGGTATGATGCTGCTAAAGACGCTAAGCTTACCTCTTCCTATCTTCTGTTGAAAAACAATGAACTTGAGCCCATTGGTGTAGTCTATATTCCTTTATATCATAATGAATCTGCCTATCTTGATGTTCTTCATCAATATGTAAAATATATTCTTTTAGTAGATATCTTCCTTATTTTATTCAGTATCTGGATCAGCTGGGTGACTTCCAATAGTCTGGCAAAAACCATTACTAAGTTCTCTGATATGATTACCCGTATTACATTGTTTGAAAATGAAATGCGCCCTATCAGGTATTATAAAAATGATGAGTTGAATGCTTTGGCAAGGGCTTATAACAGAATGATTCTTCAGATTCAGGATCAAAAAGAGAGGTTGCGTTTCAAGGCTTCGGAAGAAGCATGGAGAGAAATGGCAAAACAAGTTGCCCATGAGGTGAAAAACCCATTGACTCCAATGAAGCTTACCATTCAGAATTTTGAAAGAAAATTTGATCCTGAAGATCCGAATATTAAAGAAAGAGTGAAGCAGATGAGTAAGACAATGGTGGATCAGATTGATCTGATTGCCACGGTGGCATCAGCTTTCTCAGAATTTGCTAAACTTCCTGAAAAAAATAATGAAGTCATCAATCTCAATACAGAGGTTGAAGATATTCTTCGCGTATTCAATGATGATAGTATCTTCATGCATGCGAATAAGAGTAATATTATGATTAATATGGATAGAATTTATCTTTCCAGAATCATTACAAATCTTGTTACCAATGCTAAGCAGGCAGAAAGTGATGAAAGAAAACTAATCATTAATGTAGATGTAGAGCAGCATCAGAGAAGAGTCATTGTTTCCGTTCAGGATAATGGAATCGGAATTCCTGAAAATATGTACGAAAGAATCTTTGAACCCAATTTTACTTCCAAAAATAGTGGAATGGGACTTGGCTTATCCATGGTAAGAAAGATGATTGAGGATTATAAAGGAGAAATTTCTGTGAAATCTGAGGTAGGAAAAGGATCAACATTTATTATTACATTACCTACTAACTTATAGTGAAGTCTTTTAAGTTTAAACAATTCGAAATTCTGCAGTCTAAAAACGTCTTCCGTGTAGGAACAGACGGGGTTTTGCTTGGTGCTTTAGCTGATGTTGAACATGCTTCCCGTGTTTTGGAGGTGGGAACGGGAACGGGATTAATTTCCTTAATGCTGGCACAAAGAAATGTACACGCCAGTTTTTTAGGTTTGGATATTAATGAAGAAGCTGCGATTCTTACCAGGATAAATTTTGAAAACTCACCTTTTTATGTAAGGTTGAATGTTGTTCATCAGGATTTTAAATCTTTTGATGCAGATAAAAAATTTGATCTGATCATCTCTAACCCACCTTATTTTGAAGAATCTGGATCTGAAAAAGATAAGATCGCGCGTCAGACGGTAGAGTTAAACTTTAGACAGCTAATTGAAAAGTCAGCAAAGCTTTTATCTGAAAATGGACTTTTCTCAGTGATTATTCCTGTTGAGGCAGGTGAGGTCTTTATTCTAATTGCAGAAGAAAACAATCTGTTTTTGAATCGTAGAGTGAATATCAAAGGTATTGAAAGTTCAAAGACAAAAAGGCTTATTCTGGAATTTTCTCCTACAGAAAAAAATCTTGAGGAGTCTGAATTTATTATAGAAAAAAGTCCGAGAATATACTCGGACCAATATTTTGAACTCACTAAGGAGTTTCATGTCTTTAAAAAAGAAAGTAGAAGCTAGAACGGTTGCTGTAGAACTTTCTAATCTCTATATCTTTAATTCTTATTCAAACAATTCTGCGGTATCCAATACAGATACTTTTCCGTCTTCACATCTGATCGCTTCACCAGGGAAGTTTTGAATCATATGGTAGTCATGCGTTGCCATTACTACTGCAGCTCCGTTTTCAAGGGCTACTTGCTTCAATAGCGTCATAATTTCATTGGAAGTTTCCGGGTCAAGGTTTCCTGTTGGCTCATCAGCTAAGATAAGATCTGGGTGATTAAGTAGTGCTCTTGCGATGGCGATACGCTGTTGCTCACCTCCGGAAAGCTCGTGTGGCATTTTGTGCTTTTTGCTTTTCATGTTCACACTTCCCAATACTTCATTGATGCGGTCTTCTATTTTTACCTTATCGTTCCATCCTGTAGCTTCCAGAACGAACTTCAGGTTTTTCTCAACCGTTCTGTCAGAAAGCAACTGGAAATCCTGGAATACAATTCCTAGTTTTCTTCTAAGGTTAGGAATGTCAGATGGCTTTAGCTTTGCCAGTTCGAATCCTACCACAGCCCCGTGTCCTGATGCCAATGGAATGTGACCATAAAGCGTTTTCAAAAGCGAGCTTTTCCCAGAACCTGTTTTTCCGATAAGATAACAGAATCTCCCTTTTTTAATGTTAAGATTTACATCAGTAAGGACCGTAAAGTTTTTCTGTGCAATTTTTGCATGTTGCAAACTTATAATATTGTCTCCGGAGATATTTGTATGTGGCATAATTTAATTTTAAAGGCTGTTTCTAATAAAAATATTTCAACTTTTAAAAATAGAAAAAATAAGTCATTTTGACTTAAATTTTAGTAAATTTTAACAACAAAAAATGCCTGAAAAGCAACTTTTCAAGCATTTTTTGTATATGATAATAAAAAGATTATCTCTTAGCGCGTGCTGCACTTACAGTTAAACTCTTTCTGCCTTTAGCTCTTCTCGCAGCCAAAACTCTTCTTCCATTTGGCGTAGACATTCTTTCTCTGAAACCGTGTTTGTTTCTCTTTTTTCTTTCTGATGGCTGGAATGTTCTTTTACTCATTACTATATGTTTAAATCGTAATTAATCTATTAATTTTCAGGTTGCAAAGATATAGAAATTTTTATAAGATACAAACTTTGGTTATCTTTTTTTGAAAATATTTGAAATGTTTTTTAATCAAACATTTCCAAACCCTGATAAGAAACGAATTTCTGCCTGCAAAAATAATATTAAAATGATTTATATAAAAGCTCTATCTTTGAAAACTTAAATTTTAACGAAAATAAACACAAGATGTTTACACCAGCAGAACTTTTAGAGATCAATACTTTACTTACGCCTGAAAACAAAATAGTTATCCTTACCCATTATAATCCGGATGGAGATGCTATTGGGTCCAGTCTTGGATTGAAGCATTATTTAGCCGCTAAAGGAATTCATGCTGAGGTTATTGTTCCGAATGATTTTCCTAAGTTCCTGAAATGGATGCCAGAATCTAAGAAAGTAATTATTGCAGAATACAAAAGAAAATTAGCTTCTGATATGATTTTCGGGGCAGATGTGATTTTCTGTCTTGATTTTAATTCCCCATCAAGAATAGGGTTATTAGGAGACTGGTTGGTAAAGGCTCAGGGAAAGAAAGTTCTTATTGACCACCACCAACAGCCGGAGCCATTTGACTTCGTGTATTCAGATACTGTAATTCCTGCTACTTCACAGATGATTTATCATTTCATTGAAGCAATGGAAGATGAAAAATTAGTGAATCAGGATGTGGCGGAATGTTTATATACAGGGATTATGACTGATACAGGAGGTTTCCGTTTTCGTTCTACCAGTGCTACTACCCACAGAATTATTGCTAACCTGATTGAAAAAGGAGCAGATCCTGCCATGATTACTTCCAATACATGGGATACAAATACTGTTTCCCGTCTTCATTTGTTGGCTTTGGTATTAGGAAGAATAGAAGTAGTAAACGAGGGTAGAGTAGCTATCTTAAGTCTTACGAGAAATGAACTTAAGGAATTTGGATTCCAGAAAGGAGATACAGAAGGTTTTGTAAACTATGGTTTAAGCATTGCCGGAGTAAAGATGTCTGCTTTTTTTATGGAGGATCTATATGAAGATTTTATTAAGATTTCTTTCAGAAGTAAGGATGATGTAGATGTAAACCAGTTCTCCAGAAAATATTTCAACGGTGGAGGTCATATTAATGCAGCAGGAGGAAAATCTGATGATTCTTTATCAGGAACCATAGAAATTTTCAAAAACAGATTGATTGAAGAAAATTTGTAATGGATAAAAAGTAATTAACCTATTTTAGGTTTGAAATATTGAGTGTTATAGATTTCTATAGCACTTTTTTATTTCAATAAGTTTTCCTTTTATTAGATTGTCAAGCCTTTTCTATAGCCTTTTTCTTCCAATTCCATACAGGTATATTCATAGACCTGCTGAAACATTTCATCCAGATATTTCTTGTTAAAAAGACTGTACTTTGTCATTTTTGGCGGATCTAAGAATATGTTGCAGTATTTGGTTTTAGAATAGACTGATTTTGCAATAGCTAAGTGAAGGATCCTGTCAAACTCTTTCATTAGACTCATTTTATTGAGTTCATCATAGCTTATTGAATTCACATGAGAAGCTATCAGAAAGTCACATTTGTCCATGATGGGTTCAATAGGAAGGTTGTCCAGAACCCCGCCATCTACATATATTTTATCACCCATTCTTACAGGGGGAAGAATAAATGGAACACTTGATGAGGCCAGAAGAGGGGTAAAAAGTTCTCCTTCGGAAAAGAAATCGATAATTCCATGAGTCATTTCTGTAGCAGCAACGTACACAGGAATTTTTAAGATATTAAAATTATCCTCAGGAAAATAGTCCTTGAATAGTTTTAAAATAAAACTCGAACTAAAGATTCCGTTTTTTGATAATTTCAAAGAAGACCGGGAGAAAAAAGAAGTATGTTTTACGATTTCCATCATTTCATCAGGAGTCTTCCCAAAAGAATAAAAAGCACCAATGATAGAGCCAGCGCTTGTTCCTGAAATAATGTGTGGTTTCAGATTATATTCTTCCAGTGCCTTTAGGACAGCAATATGGGCAATTCCACGCATTCCTCCGCCTGAAAGTGTAAGTCCGATAACCGGTGGTTTCGGTGGTTTCTTTTTTTTGAACGAGAATAAACCCATTTCGAAAAATTATTCTTTACTAATATACGGGATTCTTTTATGAACAATTCTTTGTGGTGAACCTTATAAAACCAGTTTTTTAGGAAGATTATGAAGCAGCTCTGTATTGATAATTTCTGCACAAATTCCCGGCTTTTCCCAATGGCCGTTGTGACCACAATCTAGGATGTAGGATTTTATATTTGTTCTATCCGGAAGATTTTTGATGGTTACATCTGTTTTTACAGCGTTGTCGTGTTTTCCTGCCAATACTAAAATTTTGGCTTCCAGATTTTCCATGATATGCTTTTTATCGGTTCTCTCTACCATTCCTTTTACACAGGCAAGAGCTCCCATATTGTTCGTGGAAAGTGCTGTTTCAAGTGCTATTTCAATTTTACCCTCCAGGATGTCTCTTTCATTGGGATTGAATAAATTGGGGATTCCTGCTCTGACATAATGAGCAAACGCATCCTTAATAATCCTGTAACTTTTTATACGCTGTTGTTTTTTCTCTTCATCATCTGCAAAATAGGTGGAGAAAAACAAGGTTAGACTTTTTAACGTATTGGGGTATTTTTCAGCAAAAGCTAATGAAGTATAGCCCCCCATAGAGTGTCCCAATAAATGTACTTTTTCTAGATTCTGATCATTCAGAACTTTTTTAACTTCATCAGCCATCAGTTCCATGGTGTGAATTTCTCCAATGGTTTCAGATTGTCCATGCCCAGGAAGATCAATTTTTAACAGTGAAAAATCCTTGGAAAGATGCGATTCCATATCACTCCAGATAGATAGGTTTTCCATAAAACCATGAAGGAGGACTAATGTTTCTTTTCCGTTTCCTTTTCTTTCAAAGTTCAGCATGATTTCAAAATTATAAAAGTTAAAATAATACAACTTGCCTTATGTAGTTTCAAAGGTTTGTTGCTGATAGGTTTCACTTTCAAATGTAAACAAAAAAAGAGCATTTTAAAAACGCCCTTTATTTTTTATTGAGTTACTTCCTTGTAAATTTTTGTTTCCCAAGGTTTGATGTCTGTAACGCCATATCGTTCTTTTTTAGAAATAGCCAGATTATCCAGCATATCTACAAAGTTTTTATAATTGGCCTCATCAGTTGGTTTCACTATAACCGTGAATTTGTCTGGTTTAGGAGCGTTTTTATAAGCTTCAGCAATGATCTTGGAGATTTTTATTCCACTGAAATCAGTTTCCTTGAGATTTGTGGAATTTAGATCTTTCTCATTACTTTGGTGATAAAATACCCGGTTGTCTTTTCCAAGAATGAATGTGACCTGGTTTTGATCTCCAATGACAGGTGTGTTAATAGGATTTGCATTTGGATCTTTTGCGGGGAGGCCTAAATCCATTACATTGGGTTTTGTAAAATTTGAGGTCAACATAAAAAATGTAATCAATAGAAATCCCAGGTCTACCATAGGAGTCATATCTACTCTGATCATTTTTTTCTTCTGTTTGCTGCCCTGCTTCTCTTGTGCAATTACTTCAGCCATAATTAATATTTTAAAATGTTAAACGGTATTTGATGAAAACTTTAAAAACCCGATCGTGATTTTGATGAATTGATACAAAGTTTGTACCTAAAATTAATAAATGGCAATAAAATTTAAAATTTATACAATTAGTGATATTAAAAAATATTACAAGGTTTTATATTGGTAATGTTTTGTGATTTTTTAAGATAATGGTTGTTATTTATTTATAAGAAGTTTCTCAGATAAAATGATTTTTCCGTGGTTTTCTATTTGAATAAGGTATAGTCCATTGGCAAGCTGGGAAATGTTTATTACAGCTTGTGTATTATTGTATTTTTCGGAGAATAATTTTCTTCCGGATGTATCGGTAATACTGATTGTTGTCTTATCCGGTAAAGAACTGACCTATACAAAATCTTTGGCCGGATTTGGATACAGACGTGGTTTATTCTTTTGGCTACTCTCTGAAACACCCAGTTGTTCTGGGCTTAATTTGACTACCCAAACGTCTGTTGAACCATGATTTCCTATGATATCTCCAGTTGTAGAAAAGGTAGTTCCGGAAATAATATAACCATTATCAGCAGTCGTTTCAATAGAGTTGAAAATATCAAAACTTGGGCCTCCTAATGTTTTCTGCCATTTCAGATTTCCCGAACTATCTAATCTTACTATCCAATAGTCCTGTTCTCCATGGTTTTCGGTAACATCTCCATTGTTAGAGACTGTCCAGCCTCCTATAATGTAACCCCAGTCTGGGGTCTGGCGGATAACTTGTCCATTATCATGAGCACTTCCACCCAGATACTTATCCCATTGTATATTCCCTGCATTGCTTAATTTTACGACCCAATAATTAGGAAGCCCGGTTTCTCCACCTGTTAAAGCTGTTCCTGCAACAATGTATCCTCCATCAAAAGTCTGTTGGGCAGAATAACCAATATCACTACTGGTGCCACCTATTGATTTTTCCCACTGTATATTTCCGTTATAATCCAATTTTACAATCCAATAATCACTATCTCCATGGTTTCCGGTAACATCTCCATCTGTAGAAGTTGACCAGCCAGCAATAATATAGCCGCTATCAAAAGTTTGTTGAATAGAATTTGCATAATCTCCACTGCTTCCCCCGAGTGATTTTTGCCACAATATATTTCCGTTGGTATCAAGCTTTACTACCCAATAATCAAGGCCTCCATGGTTTCCAATAATATCGCCGTCTGTAGAGCTTGATGTTCCTGCTACTATATAGCCGCCATCAGAAGTCTGCTGGATAGATTGTGCATCATCATTGTTACTGCCACCTATTGATTTCTGCCACTGTACATTCCCATCTGTATCTAATTTTACCACCCAATAATCTAGGCCTCCATGGTTTGTAGTAAGGTCTCCATCATTGGACATAGATGATCCGGCTACGATGTATCCGCCATCTGTAGTTTGTCGGATACATTGTGGAGTTTCACCATTACTTCCTCCGAGCGACTTTTGCCATTGTATATTTCCATTGGAACTCATTTTTACGATCCAAAAGTCAGAAGTTCCATGATTTCCGCTCACATCTCCATCATTAGATGAAGTAGATCCTGCTGAAATATATCCATTATCTGAGGTTTGTTGAATAGAGTATCCCCAATCATAATTGCTGCCACCTAATGCTTTTTGCCATTCTATAGAAAGGGCAGTCTGGGCAGTAAATATTGAATAGGTTAGTAATAAAAAAGTAAATATAAAATATTTCATATGTATTTGAATTGGTGTTGGTTAATCAAATGTAGTCAATTTTGTATTTTGATAAATATTTTATTATTCATTTTAATTTTAGCAATAAAAAAACTCACACTGATAAGTGTGAGTTTAAAGATTTATGTAAATGATTTACTTACTTTTTTTATAAAAATTTACTCCGCATTCAAGGAATTTCTTAAAGTCCTCTTTGGGCATATAGCCTGAAACGGGAGTGTTGATTACTTTTCCGTCAGGAGTTATTAAGACGTAGTGAGGCTGAGAGTTATTATTAAAGTTAACCTGTTGGAATAGGCTCCATCTGTCTCCAATTGTTTTTACCTTTTTGATTTGCCCTTCTCCAAGGTCAATCTTTGTTTTTTGATCCTCAGGAAGTTCTTCTTTATCGTCTACATATAGAGAAGCTAAAACAACATCATTTTGTAGGACTGGTAAAATATCCGGTTCGCTCCATACAAATTCTTCCATTTTTCTACAGTTTTCACAGCCATAGCCCGTGAAGTCGATTAAGATAGGTTTATTTTCCTTTTTAGCAATTTCAATAGCCTTGAAAAAGTCATGTTCAGGATGCATTCCTAAAATTCCGTCTTTTTCATCATGGAAGTAGCTAACATTCAAGGGAGGCAAGATTCCGCTTAATAGCTGAAGCTTTGGACGGTCAGATGGAATCAATCCCTGGATCAGGTAGATCACAAATCCGATTCCTAATGCCCCTAATATTTTTCTTGTAATTGATATTTTAGGTTTTTTATCATCGTGTGGGAACTTGATTAATCCAAATAAATATAAAGCTAATCCTAAAGCAATGATAATCCATATGGCGATGAAAAGTTCTCTTTTTAAGAAGAACGTTTTAGATACTAAATCTGCCTTAGATAAGAATTTTAAAGCTAAAGCTAATTCTACGAAACCTAAAACCACTTTTACTGTATTCATCCATCCTCCCGATTTTGGAAGACTTTGTAAAGCTTGTGGAAATAAAGCCAATAGACCGAAAACAATAGCCCATGCTAATCCAAATCCTGCCAATGCAAATGTTAATAACATCGGAACATTGGACGATCCTGTTACTGCACTTCCCAATAAACTTCCTAGAATAGGACCTGTACAAGAGAAAGAAACAATCACCAGAGTCAGTGCCATGAAGAAAATACCGATGATTCCTCCAGCTTCTTCAGCTCTTGATGATTTATTGGCAATTGAACTAGGTAATGTAATATCATAATACCCGAAGAAACTTCCGGCAAAGAATATAAATATAATAAAGAAAGCAATATTCAGCCATACACTCGTTGAAATCTCATTGAAGATATTCCCTGCAATTCCATCAATAATATGGAACGGAATACTTAATAAAACGAAAATAAGAAGAATGAAAAATCCATAGATTATAGCATCCCTTTTACCTTTTGCTTTGTCCTTGCTTCCCTTAGTGAAGAATGAAACAGTTAAAGGAATCATCGGAAAAACACAAGGTGTTAATAAAGCAATTAATCCTCCAATGAAACCAAGGAATAAATAAGTCCAGTAGTTTTCCTCAACTTGGGTAGTAGCTGTTCCACAATCTGTTAATGGATTTTTGAAATCCAATGTTTCAATTTTTAATTGCTTTGGATCTAATTTTGAAGCCTCAGAAATAGTTACGTCTGCTTTTGTTGGGCTTGTAGTAACGGTTTCTAAAGTTTTTACAGAATCTTTTGCTGCTGCTGTGTTTTCTTCAGTCGTAGCCTCTTCTTCAGTGGCTCCTTTGGGAGTGACTTTCTGATTGAATTCTAATGTATTTGGAGCAAGACACACTCTGTCATCACAAGTTTGATAGGTGATTTCAGAAGTAACATCTGCTGGTTTTGTAGGATCTTTTAGCTTGAATTTCTGTTTAAACCCAGCCGAGTTGGAGTAATAAACAATGGTTCCGCCAAAAGCTTCAGAAAATTCTTCATGCTTTTTACCAACCTCTGTAAACTTTCCTATAAGTTCAATATTCTTTCCTGAAACCTTGTACTCAGTCGGGATTCCTGTATCTTCAGGAAGATCCTTGGAGTAAATATGCCAGCCGCTTTCCATGGTGGCATTCAGAACAGCTTCGTACTGATTGTTACCCAGATCATTGACTGTGAATTTAAACTTTACAGGATTCTTAATCTGTGCATTGACTCCTGTTGCTAAAAATAGTAGAATTAATAAAAACCAATTTCTAAATTTCATTTTTCGTTTCATTAAAAATTTTGAGAATACATTTTGTTTTCTCATCCTTTGCATATCTTCTATCCTGTCTGAAAGGTAATACTCCAAGTATGGGATTGTTACCATCAGTCAGTATCCAAATTTTTTGCCTCGCTAAAATAGATAATTTTTCGTCCCTAAAAAACTTAGAAACTTTCTTTTCCCCAAAAAAATTGCCAGAAAAAATTCATAACCATTCTGCTATTTTCTTAAATGCAGTGGAATGTGAAGTTTTTCAGCATCAAAGATCCAGTCGAAATTTTATAGATTTCATCAATGTCTTCAATTTTTAGGTGCAGCCAATACTTCTGCTTGGGCTTAGATTCCCTTTTACCCATAAAGTTAAATGAGGCTGGAGGTTTTTATTTTTTTGATAATCCTTGAATGCATGGAAATAATAACTGAGAGTTTATTTGAATACTGCCCTATCTTTTTCATCAGAATTTTTAACTTCTCTTGAAACATCCTTGATTGATTTGTTTCCGAAATTATAAATGACAGAAAGTCTGATAAATCTAAGGTCTTCATAATTTCTGTATGTTGTCTGATTATTATTTGAAAATCCTGTGTAAGATATCTTATTGGATTTGAAAATATCATTAACATAACAGACCATCTGCAGCTTTTTATCCATCAGAAATAATTTTAATGAGGCGTCAATCTGATAACCAGATGAGCTTCTGTCAAGATTGTTTACACCTTTGGAAACCTGCCAGGTATTAAGCCCGAAAAAGAAAGTTTTCTTTTTGTTTAAAATGAAATTTAGGTCAGCTTTTGTTTCAAAATTCCATCCGTTCAAGTAAGATAACGTAACCGGAGAAGAAGATTTTGACTGACTGTTAAAAAGATTGATATTAAGATTAGCGTTCAGCCATGGGAATAATTTCAGATAGAAATACTGATTAACCCCATAAGATCGGTTTGAAATAAAATTGAGAGGGGTTGTAGTTTGAATCTTCGTATCTGTATTCATAATGGTTAGCATTTCAAATCCATCCTTTAAATCTGAATAATACAAAGAGGTAATCATAAAATCTTTGTAATTATAAGTAAGTTCAATATTGTTTGTAAATTCAGGAAGCAGGTAAGGATTTCCTTCAGACGTCGAATAAGGAGAAAAAGTATATTTGAACGGGTTCAGTAAACTAAATTCCGGGCGGTGTATTCTTCTTCCATAGTTGGCTGAAAGCTGATTGTTCGTATTTATTTTATAAAGAACATAAGCGGTAGGAAAAAGTTTTGTATACTTAATTTCCGACTTTTGGTTTAATGTTTCCGACACCCCTTTTGTTTGGGTACTTTCCATCCGTAGACCTGTCTGAAATTCCCATTTTTCTCCCAGTTCCTTATTCATTGAGAAATATAAAGACTGATTTTTTTCTCTGAATGAAAATTGATTGCTCCGGTTAAAATCCAGATATTCATTGCCTGTGGAAAGATCATAAAAATTGATGTCATTTGACGTATTTACAAACGATATCCGGGTTCCGTAATTAAGGATGGCCCATGGGGTAGGATGCTCTACATCAAGATTCAAAGAATAGTTGTTGATATTTTGGAAGCCTTCATTTTTGCCTGATTCAAAGCCGGGGATATCCGGGAACGGGGACATTTTATCAAAGGTTTTGGAAATGTAATTCTGGCGGGATCTGCTTTTGCTGTTAAAATAGTCAAAATCAAAAGAAATCTTCTTTCCGATAGTGTCTATTTGGTAAATGATATGATAATTCAAAGAATTGAATCTGTTATTTTTAGAATCAACAGATGATGTATTGATTAAAGACTTCTCATTACCAATTGGTTTTCCAAATATTTTTGAATCAATATTGGACTCCACTTTCGGCGAAGAGAAACTGCCTATATACTGGATTCCTGTGGTTATTTTTTTGTTTAATTTATAGTCAAGTGAAAGTCTGGCAGAAAGATTATCTGTTAAAGCCGTCTGTTTGTTGTCTTCAATCCAGGTGATATCCGGATACTCGATTCGGGAATAATTGACAGGGGCATTGTATCCACCAGTATAATTGACGCTGGAAGATAGGGTAATATCTTTGTAATTTAAATTATAATTGGCGCCATTTTTATACATGAATTTTGAGGCAGCCTGTGCAGTTGTATTCAGGCTTAGGTTCCAATAATCTTTTTTTGATTTGCGTGTCACTATATTGATAATGCCGCTGTTTCCTTCTGCTGTATACTTTGCCGGAGGATTAGTGATGACCTCAATGCTGCTGATCTCATCAGATTTTATAGATTTCAGATAGCTGGGGAGGTCTTCTTTTTGAATGTTAATCGGGCGGCCATCCATCATAACTAGGATTTTTCCTTTTCCGGTTATTTTGATGTCATCATTCTGAACGGAGATTCTTGGTGCCAAACGTATGGCATCCATTACATCTCCACCGCTTGCTATGATGGAGTTTTCAATATTGAAAATTATTCTGTCTGCTTTCTGCTGAATGATCTTTTTTTTCTTAACAATAAGATCTACAGACTTTATTTCGATTTCTTTGTTCTCCACATAGAGATCTTCTGTTGCATTTCCGTCTAAATAAATATTTTTGCTGATGATTAATTTTTTTTCAGAAAAGGCTTTCACTGTATAATTCTTTTTGCCGGGAAGGTCTATGCTGAATTCTCCGGTTTCTCCGGTAACGGTGAAATATTTTTTTTGTTCTTGGTCTGTAATGAGTATTTCTGCAGAATTAACAGGTCTTCTATTAACATAGACATGTCCTCTTAATGTCTGTCCTGCAAGTTGTCCTAAGCAGAAC
The DNA here is from genome assembly GCF_046535285.1 of Chryseobacterium sp. SIMBA_028. Taxonomy (NCBI): domain Bacteria; kingdom Pseudomonadati; phylum Bacteroidota; class Flavobacteriia; order Flavobacteriales; family Weeksellaceae; genus Chryseobacterium; species Chryseobacterium sp. SIMBA_028. Next base: position 105,402 of record NZ_JAWRWZ010000009.1, read on the forward strand.
AGAATACCGAGAAATGTATATATCTTTTCTTTGTACATCATAATTATTCTGTGTTGATAAGTTAATCTAATTCAAGCTGATTTTTTATAAGTTCGTAATATTTATTTTTTTTACCTAATAATTCTTTGTGCTCACCTTGCTCTATAATCTTCCCGTTATCCATGACAATAATATTATCGGCATTTCTTACCGTGCTCAGTCTGTGAGCGATAATCAGGACTGTTTTATTTTCAAAGAATATCTTCAAATTATTATGAATAATTTTTTCATTTTTGGTGTCTAGAGCTGAGGTTGCTTCATCTAGAATTAAAAAGTCCGGATTTTTGAAGACAGCTCTTGCTATGATAAGCCTTTGTTCTTGCCCCCCTGACAGATTAATACCATATGCGCCCACTTTTGTCTGGTCTTTCATAGGGAGTTTTTCGATAAACTCTTCAGAATTGGATAACCTGTATGCTGCTTTTTTAAGGTAGGTATACTCATCACTCTGTATGGTGTTTTCACCTGTAATGTTTCTTTCTATGGTGTCTGAAAATAGATAGCCATCCTGCATTACAGTACCTATGTTTTTTCTGATACTTGAGGAAGTAATGTTTTTGATATTTACTCCTTTTATGTAAATGTCGCCTTGGTAACGCTCATAAAATTTAAGGATAAGTTTTACAAGTGTAGTTTTTCCGCTGCCGCTTGCCCCTACGATGGCTGTTACTTTATTTTCAGGAATTTCAATGTTGATAGTGTCCAATACTTTATCTATATTGTTATAGCTGAAGCTTACATTTTTAAATACAATGGAATTTTTTTCCTGTATGTTTTTAAGATCAGAAGCTTTTTCATCATCTTCGTCTTTCTGCTCTTCTATTTCGCTGATTCTTTCCATGCTCAGTTTAGAATCCTGAACATTTCTGAAAAATGAGATTAGTTGATCAATGGGTGAATTGAGCTGTCCTACAATAAAAGATATGGTCAGAAGCTCACCTAATGAGAGTTTGTTGTTGATAACCAAAAGAGATGAAACAAGTGTTATGGAAAGATTTTTAACCTGATTCAACGCACTGAAAAAAATATACTGCTGCTGTCCAATCTTAGAAAGTCCAAGATTGAGCTTTAATGCCAATTTTTGGTAGGTTTTCCATTGTTCCAGTTTTACGTCTTCAAGACCATTTAATTTCACCTCTGTGATCCCGTTAAGGATTTCGAAAGTTAGGTTTTGAATATTTGCTTTTTCCTTAAATATCAGATAGTCATACAGTCTTCTTTTCTTCAGGAAATACAAAGAACCCAGAACAGAAATTACTGTAATGGAGATGTAGAGAAGAAACAACTGTGTATTATAAATGGACATTACGATTAGATAGACAATAATTGTAACCATTGAAAATAATGAAGTAATGCTTTGTGAAGTCATGAATGCTTCAATCTTTTCGCTGTCCTGAATTCGCTGGTTATAATCTCCAACTACTTTGGTTTCTAGAAAATGAATAGGTAGTTTAATGAGTTTTTTGAAGAAATTGTGAATAATTTCAATGCTAATTTGGCCACCTAGCTTGACCGTGATCCAGTTTCTGTATATTTCTGATAAATAGATCCCTATGTACAGGAATAATTGGGAAAGGATCAGATAATAAATAATCTTTTTGTCTCCAAGGGCTATCCCATCATCAAAAATTTTCTGTGTGATGAAAGGCAATAAAAACGTGAGTACATTGATGACAAATAATGTACAGAATATTTTGAAGATTTCCTTTTTGTATTTTTTTAGATATTGTGCAGTATACCCGAATAAAGATGAACGTTGAGGTTCATTGCTAACCATTAGGGTAGAAGGATTGAGGACAACGGCAACTCCCTTATCATCCTTATACCAGTTTTTTTTGAAAACGTCTGTAGTTACGGTTAATATGCCATAGCCTGGATCGGCAATAATGACATTTCTTTTATTGATTTTAAGAACGACAACATAATGATCATTTCCCCAGTGCAATATGTAGGGGAATAAATCCAGATTATTGATGTCATTAATATCGGCTTTTATGATATGGGTGTCAAAGCCAATCTTTTCAGCCGCATTTTTTAAAGAATTTATGGTAACTCCCTGTTTGCCATAATTACATATTTCCCTTAAAAAATGGATGTCATATTTTTTTCCATAAAATTCGCTGATCATTTGTATACAGACCGGACCGCAGTCCATTCTGTCTTTTTGATAACGAAAATTAAATTTATTTTTTTTAAACATCTATGAGTTCGTTGAATCTTTTATATACATTATCTGTACTGATATCTTTCAAATCCTTTGTTGCGGAACGCAAGTGTAAATGCTTTTTATTGAATCTAAATCCAAACTCCACTTCTGAAGTAGGTCCGAATATACCGATGGATGGTATCGCATATAAATCTGAAATATGCAGAAAGCATGAATCTACTCCAATAAAAAAATCTGCGGTTTCCAGATAGGCTGTTGCTATTAAAAATGGTAGTGGCTGTCCGAAGCTTAAGATTCTATGCTGATATTTTTCCTGAAGATCTATGTTGTCGAGACCAATGGGTACCAGGCAAATATTTGCATAAGTATCTAATATTTTTTCTAAAAATTCTTTATATATATTACTCTTTAAAGACTTTTCAGGTTCACTATCAAAATGAACAGCTAAATATTTAATGCCTGTCATCTTATTTTTCCTGACTTGCGGGGCTATTCTTTTATAATTTTCATCAAGCAGTGGCGGATAAGAAAAATCCTTTATCAACAGGTTTTTATCAAATAAATGCACCATCCTAAAATACAGGTCGAAGTTATGAATGCGCGTACTATATGCTATCTGATCTGTAAAACATGAATAATATCCAGCCGATTTTTTCAAATGAGGCAGTTGGTTCAGTAGTGCTTGTATATCATTTTCATAGATCCAAGTGTTAAGATATAAAAATAGATCACATTTTTGTATTTGTTCCGCTAGCGCATGAGGGTCAAATCTTCTTTCTTCACCAATATTGGTAAACTCAATTTCAATTGTTTTTTTGAAATTAAATTCATTCATAATATGGCTGTTTATTTTACTTTTGTTATGAATGATGGTGAGGCTACCATTAAATATCTTGTTAAGAGCTCTTAAGGTAGGAAGTGCCATGATATAGTCTCCGATCGCATTGCAAAAAAATAAACAAGGATTTTTATATTCCATTACTGAAAATAACTTCTTATGGTGAATGTAATGTCTTTGAATAGGTTACCGGAAGTAGAACCGTCATGAATGATATATTCCGTAGGTGCAATATAACCTTCGAAGGGATTTATTCTAATACGTAATACAGGATATTCTGGATTGCTGACTAAAAAATGAGTCACAATTTCATCAATTTCTGCATCTGAGCTTTCGGTGCTCAATTGATTAGCAGGAATGTTGATAAAGTAAAGATATCTTGCTTCTTTGCCAATATTGAAGCAGATCCTGTTTTTAGATTTTTCCCTTTCGGAAATAGGTTGTTTGTCCCAAGAGTCAATGTGAAGGCCTATGTACTGATCATTCTGTTTGGTAGTTGTATATTCATTTCCTGGTTCTATCTGGATTCCAAGGTTATGGATTTCTGAATTTATTGTTTTGGAAAGTATATAGGTCATTAAATCTTTTGCAAGGACTTTAAAGTCATCTAGGGCTGTAGTTTGTTCAAGCTCTTCATAAGATTCAACCATATTGAGGTTTATTTTTTTTATATCATTCTGAATATTTTCAGGAAGCGTTACTACTTTTATGATCTCATTATAACCGAAATTCAAAGTATTTTCCTTTGCTGCAAATACGATATTTTTTTCAGAATCTGATAGGCTTCTAAACGTGTTTTTAGGAATCAGTGCCCCTTGGGCATAATTGCCTGTTTGGGGCGATTCCGTTCCGTTATTAATTGAAACTAAACGATCATCACTGCTTGAAAGCTCCGCTAAAATTTTAATACCTTCTTTTAACATATTTTTTCTAATTGTAGACGGTGTCTAGTACCGACTTGATTTTTTTTGTATCCAGATATTCCATTTTCTCTTTTTCTTTGATATCCAATTGATTCAAAAGAGTATTTTGAATGTATGAGAACAATTTGATGAGATCAGAACAATAGATAGAGGGATTGTCAAACCCATTGCCAGAGTGATACCTGTGCGGAATAAAACCACCTCCACAAATTTCAAAAATTGGACATTTCTGGCATTGGACACATTGCTTGTCTTTATTTTTACTATGAATATAAAGATCTATAATAGGTGTTTTTGTAGCGTCAATAAAAGAGGTTTGATTGATATTTCTGTTGGTTTTGGTGAAGCTTTCTCCACAAATTTTTAACGAATCTACGGGTTCAATATCCCCATTAGTTTCAATGACAAATACGTCATTGGTATCAGTTCCGATATAATCAAATGAAATATTTCCTCCTAAAAAAACAATCAATGAATATCTGAAAAGTCTGATATCAATAGGTTTTTCTTCCATAAACCAAAGGTCAAATATCTTGAGGAGCCAGTCGGCATAGGGAGTTGCTTCCCTTTTGTATGATAAGTCGTGTTTTATGACTGCAGGTGCATTATCATAATTATGATCTGGTATTAAGAAATCAACAGAGTCTATTCCTAAATACTTCAGATGATTATAGGTCGCTATAGGATCAGAATTAATATTAATTACTGACAAAATACTTACACTGATATCATGCTCTTTCAGAACATTGATTCCTTTAATTACTCTGTCATAGGTGCCTTGTCCCCGGTGGTCAACTCTGTTTTCATCATTTACATTTTTGTCACCGTCCAGACTTATGCCAATATTTATTTTATTTTTTTTTATAAAAAAAGCCCATTCTTCAGTTATTAAAGTTGCATTGGTCTGAATTGAAAAGACAGGATATATTTCAGGATATAAATGTTCTTTTATCGTATCGATGATCTTCTGGAAATATTCAATTTTTGTTAACAAAGGTTCACCACCATGGAAAATGAAGTGGAAAGCTTTAGCCTCTTTTAAAGTACAGTATTCCTTGGCCTTGATCGCTAGATTTTTAACGGTCTCCAAGGTCATGTATTTTGGCTGCATTCTGTAAGAAGAATCCCCCATATTATACATGTAGCAATATTTGCAGTTAATATTGCATCTGCTGGCGATTTTTATAACACTATCTATACTTTTCATGGTTGTTTTTAGAAAAGGGAACGATAATAAATTGCTTTATCATCATTCCCTGTTATTTGAAAATGAAATATTAATTCTCTTGTTCCAGACCTGTTCCAGTAGATGGATCTAATGTTCCACCTTTAGAAAATTTAGTTTTGATTTTTACCCATTCTCCACCGGATAATGAATCTCCATCTTTAAAATCTTCAGCAAGAGATTTTAAAATTTCATTTTTTGAATTTTCAAGAGCGTGTTGTACTTCTTTAGCGTCATGTGTTACTTTAATGTTTTTCATGTTTTGTAAATTAAATATTAATATCCTGTGACAGTTTATAGTCGTTTCACTTTTGGGACTCACTATATAGTTGTTGGACCGGTTTTGAACTTTTAATAATAAAATTGATCACTTTCTCAAAACTAGAATATTACTTTAATCTGACAATAAAATGAATGACAATAAAACCCTTAAATTTACCCTTATTTTTTTTAAGGGGTATCCTTAATGAGTTTATATTGTTGATTTTCAGTATTTTGTAAAATAGATTAATTTAATAGAACGACTCAGTGAGGGGTGTGGATATGTACCTTATCGGATAAAATATGGCTTTATTTAATTTTCATATTGAGTAATGAGAAGCTCGCGTGAAGAGCTGCTTAATTTTTCGATCTCTTTTTTATTTCGAAGTCCTGTCTTTTTATAAATATTAGAGAGATGAGATGAAAGAGCTTTTTCGGAAATATTTAATTTTTGACTTATTTCTGAATATTTTAATAAGGGATTTTTTAATAATATTGTCAATATTTCTGATTCTCGGGTAGAAAGTTCATCAAATAATTTTTTATATTTTATGACTTTTCTTTTCGGATATAAAAAAAAGTCTAGGGTAATAATAAAAAAACCAAAGCTGAAACCGGTTTGCTCAATGAGCTGGTTGTCGCCAAAAAGTAAAATGCTAGTAGGAAGAGAAACCAGTCCCATAAAAGCCAAAAACCCATTGATCTCATGAAGTTTGAACACTGTACTGTCATGTTTCATGAATTTTTCATATTGCTGTCTGAAAATGCCTAGCAAAATCAGACTTAGTATGGCTAGGAAAAAGCCCAGAAAAATAATTCTGGAATGTTCCAAAGATTGTGTGATGGTATATGGAAGAATGAAAAGAATGATGAGCATAATGAGTAGAAAAATACCTATTGTTTCAAAAGATATTTTTTTTTTGAACAGAATCAGATCGTACTCATTTTTAATATACATGAGATAGTAGTATGCGGTGAGAACTCCAATGGTCCAGGCTAGAATATTTTGTGCTATAATGTTGATTCCGAATTTATGATCTGGTAACATTCCTTCTACCAAATTATAGAGCACCCCGGAGCACATGACTGCAATATATTTTAAGTAATAACCCTTGCCTTTTTTCTTTTTATGATCGGTAAATAGCTGTATTGTAGCAATGCCGATAAAAAGTAAAAAAAGGAGAATATAAACGGCGGTCGTAGGGTAGATTTCAGTATTAAACATAACTCAAAAAATATAGTGGATAATCAAGTTTGTGAGTTTCATGAAAAATAGAGAATCCATTTTTTTTGTAAAATTCCAGATTCTCAGGTGTTGTTGTTTCTACATAAATAAGATCTTCTGCATACTTTTTAATTGTTTCCTGGAGAAGAAATGTTCCAATTCCCAAACCCTGTGCCTCAGGAATTATTCCCATAAGCCATAAGTGGACAAATTTTTCTTTGGGATGGTATGCTTTTATCAGTTTTTCACGGGCTAATACATTAGGTATTCGTTTTATTCCGATGCAATGAATGACCAACTGAATTTCCAGCCAGAGTTTTTTTAAACTGAATTTCATTTCTTCAAGATACAGAATACAGCCTTTGCCGTCATTGCTTAGGAAAACACTGCCATAGAGCAGCGCTATATCAAATTGGTAATACATGAGAGCTTTTAATCTTTTTTCCCGGCTTCCGCTTTTATTAACTACAAAATTGATGGAATTAGGTATAAGTATGTTGATAAAGGCTCTGTATAATATATCTACAGCCATTTCTCGATCTCTGTAAGTTGCCTTATGCATTATCTTAATTTTATAAATATTTTAATATTTTTTTATTTATATCACTATTTGGTGATTTCATGATTACGAATATTGCTTTCTAAATGGGGTAAAAATAAATTATTGTTATTATTTAAATTATTTGAATGTTATAAATGTAAAGAAAAAATATGTCAGTAACAAATTCTGTATTTTTGATGTAAGATGTTTTAATGAAATTATAGCGGAAATAACAGAGCTTTATTCAGGAGAAAAAGCTAGGAATATATTTTAATCAAGTCAAAAACTACATATCTATTCCTTTGAAAAGAAAATTTTGATGAATTTTTTGCTGCTGTCATAAATTAGAAAACGCCTGTCCTGCCTGAATGGAATGACCCCAAGTACAGAATGGCTTCCATCGGAAAGCAACCAGGTTTGCTGTCTGTCAACAGTAGATAGTTTTTCGTCTCTGAAAAATTTAGAAATTTTCTTTTTCCCTGAAAGTCCAACAGGGTAAAACTCATCACCCTCCCGATGTCTTCTTAAAAATAAAGGAAATTGGATTTTTGCCGGATCAATAATCCACTCAAAATCTTTAATATTTTCCTTAATAAATCCTTTGAGATTAATATTTAAATTGTTTTCTGAAGAAATGAAACAGTCAGTTAATAAAATTTCGTTGATAGTTTCTTCATCTTTGTTTCTTTCCAGAAAGATCAATTCATTTCTGTTGACAATCAACTGATATTCCTTAGAGAAAAAAGAACTGTTATTTTCCGCCTTGAAAATCTTAGGAATTTCTTCTTCCTGATTGAATCCATATTTTTTTAAAATTTCAAACTTAACAAAATCACTTTCCTGATTCAGCTTTTCCTTTGAAAATATTTTATGGCCTTGGTTAAATATGGTAAGCTTATTTTCTATTTCCTGAATCTGTTTTTGAACAAAATCATTGGCCTGATTCAGATAAAAAGAACTTTTTTTGAAGTTTTCCAGAAAGTGATCATTAGTTTCCTGTAGTTTTGGAACGATTTCATTCCTGATTTTATTCCTAAGGTAATCATTTTTTTTATTGGAAAGATCTTCCCGGAATTCAATATCATTTTGTTCAGCAAATTGATAAATTTCCTTTTTTGAAAAACTTAAAAGTGGACGGAGTATACAGTTTGCATTGGTGGGAATACCGCTTAAGCCTTTAATACCTGCTGCCTTTGACAGATTAATAATAAATGTTTCCAGTTGATCGTTCAAATGATGGGCTGTAACGAGAAATTCCAGTTCTTCCCTTTGCCGGATTTCTTTGAAAAATGCATAACGGAGTTCCCTTGCCCAAAGCTGAATAGAATTTTCCGGTTTTTGATCCTTTTCAGAAACTTCATACAAATGGAATTTAATATGATTTTTCTCACAAAAACGTTGTACTACATTTTGATCAAGGTCTGAATCTTTTCCGCGAAGTTTATAATTGATGTGAGCAATTTGAAATAAGTGCTCTTTACCTTGTATATTGTCTCTCAAATCCCGAAATAAAGAGGCCAGAACCATGGAGTCGGCTCCTCCGCTCACAGCCAAAAGATAGGTGTGGTTTTCAGGGTTGTGAACAAGATTTTCTAATTGATTTTTAAGGCTTATTTTTTTCAACATATATGTTGAGAATTTCTTTTATACAAAGATAAACCATATAATTCAATTGAATTTCCCTAACTTTGAGTAGTCTAAAAATGATTACTTATGAAGATTTTTAAAGTTTTAGCGGTTTCTGCAATGGCGCTGGGAATGACCTCTTGTGTGAGCAAGAAGCAATATGATGCCTTGAGTACCAACTACAAACAGTGTATTGAAAATATCGGAGAAAGACAGAGAGAAATTCAGGATCTAAAATCCCAAAACTCTGCATTGACAGGTGAAAACAATTTGTTAAAAAGCCAACACGATGCTTTAAAGTCATCTCTTGATGCATGTCTTTCAAATACAGGGAAAAGTTCTGCTAATATTGATAAACTGGTAGGGGAGATTAATGCTTCTAACACCTATATCAAGCAGCTGATTTCAAGTAATGCTAAAAATGACAGTTTAAACCTTGCGTTGTCTAACAAACTGAAGAGATCTTTGGATAATGTATCAGATGAGGATGTACAAGTGAAAGTATTGAAAGGTGTAGTAATGATTTCCCTTTCAGATAAAATGTTATACAAAACGGGAGATTACAACATCTTGCCTGAAGCTCAGGAAGTGCTAGGTAAAGTTGCGAAAGTAATCAATGATTACGATAAATATTCTGTATTAATTGAAGGAAATACAGATAATGCGGCATTAAATTCTCCAAACCTGCCAAGAGACAACTGGGATCTTTCTGCATTAAGAGGTACTTCTGTTGCTAAAGTTCTTCAGACTCAGTTTGGTGTAGATCCGGCAAGGATTACAGCAGGAGGACGTTCTGAATACAATCCTAAAGCGACCAATATGAGTGTTTCCGGTAGAGCTGAAAACAGAAGAACAGAAATTATCATCATGCCTAAGCTGGATGAGTTTATGAAACTGATGGATATTGCTCCAAAGAAATAATCAAATCTTAAGATAAAAAAAATCCCGAAGTAATTCGGGATTTTTTTTTAATCAAATTAATTCTTCCTTTTTTAAATGAGAAATAATTCGCTGTAAAAATGAATTGGATATTTCAGTCTTGGTTTTTTTTGCAGAAGACCTCGTATTGCCTTTCGGTGATACGATTTTTTGATTCTCATGGTTAGTTTGTTTCTCTCCTGCAATCATTTTGTTTCTCTTAGTGTTTTTACCCCTTTGTTCTCTGTGCAAACTTATAACTAATACCTCAGAAAAAACATCCGTGTTTTTACGGTATTTCATATGGGGTTTTTCCCAAAAGCAGATAGAACTATTAGTAGCTTTTTTAAATTCTAATTCTTTGGTTTATAAAATAATGCGTATATTTAATTCTCCTTAAAAGGATATAATACAAAGAGGTATCCGAAAATCTTATAGAGTAGGAAAGCTAAACCAACAAATTATTACTATGAAAAATCTACAAAAACTTTCAAGAGAAAAAATGAAAAATGTACAAGGTTCTCTAGACAGCGACTATTGTAATCCTCAGATTATTTGTCAAAGAACTAGTGACTGCTGTCCAGGATGGGTATGTGGAGGAAAAGGAGAGTATTGCATTGCTTATTAATGATTAAATAGGTATATATAAGAGAAGAGAGATTGATTTCTCTCTTTTTTTGTGTCATTAAGGTATTCAAAAAGAAGTTTTAAAATTCTTAAATTTGTTTAAATTAAAATTGTATGAGTTTTTTTGAAGAAAAGAATCCTGAAATGGATAGGTATTTGGAATCACATGCTTCTTCGGAATCTGAAATTCTGAAAAAGCTGAGAAGAGAAACTTATCAGAAGACGACACAGCCACATATGATCTCTGGATATCAGCAAGGGAGGTTATTGACTATTATTTCTCAAATGTTGCAACCTAAAAATGTTCTTGAAATAGGAACGTTTACAGGATATGCTACCTTGTGCCTTGCCTCAGGACTAGCAAAGGACGGTAAAATCACAACATTGGATGTAAATGAAGATCTGGCTTACCTTCCAAAAAAATATTTTGAATCCAGCGAATATGCTGATCAGATTGATTTTAAACTTCAGGACGCTAAAGAATTTTTAAAAGAAACAGATGAAGTCTTTGATTTAATCTTTGTAGATGCTGACAAAGAGAATTATGCAGACTATTTCAGATTAATAAAACCTCATACAAAATCAGGATCAGTAGTGATGTTTGATAATGTTTTATGGTATGGAAAAGTACTGGAAGAAAATCCAAAGCTGAAATCTACACAGTCCATCCAGGAATTGAATGATTTAGCCGCAAAAGACGATGATTTTGAAAATCTTATTCTACCTTTGCGTGATGGAGTAAACTTTCTTCGTAGGAAGTAACTAAATAGTAAAGGATTAAATATCCAAGGGTATATCCTATAGTATTTTAATCTTTTAATTATTCAATCTTTTAATTTAGAGTTAATGAATAAAGGAATTTGTATTGTTACAGTAGCGCCGGTTCGTGCGGAAGGTTCTGATAAAGCAGAAATTGTTACTGAAATATTGTTTGGAGAAAGCACAGATATTCTGGAGGTGAATAAAAACTGGACCAGAATAAAAATGCATTATGATGGCTATGAAGGATGGATGGATACCAAACAGCTAAAACCTGTAACAGATGAAGAGCTTGCCAATAGAAAAGTAACTGTAGTTACAGAGGACTTTTCTTCTGTGTTGATGAATGACGGAAAAACGTTACTTTCAATGGGTTCTGAGGTAGAATTTCCCGTGGTGGCTTCAAGAAGAAGTCATGATGTAAGAGAAAGTATTGCTCTGGCATCCAAGGAATTCCTTAATGTTCCTTATTTGTGGGGAGGCAAAAGTTTTTTTGCCGTAGACTGTTCCGGATTTACACAACTTATCTATAAAATTCATAATATTAAACTTCCTAGAGATGCTTCCCAGCAGGCTGAGGTAGGAGAACCACTTACTTTTGTAGAAGAAACCCAGCCGGGTGATCTTGCATTCTTTGAAAATGCTGATGGGAAGATTATCCACGTAGGAATTATGTTGGAAAATCAAAAGATTATTCATGCATCAGGAAAAGTAAGAATTGATACTTTGGATTCTACAGGAATTTTCAATAAAGAAATGAATAAACATACTCATAAACTTAGGGTTCTTAAAAGCATTATTTAAAATATGAAAGTGTCTAGCATATTGTTAATAGTAAACACTCTTTTGCTTATTGTAATTTGGGTTTTTACAGGAATAAAATATGCTGAGTTACCGGATATAATTCCTACTCATTTTGACTTTCAGGGAAATGTAGATGGAGAATCCGGTAAAGGAACGATCTGGCTTTTGCCATGTATTGCTACCTTTATTCACCTTCTTTTTATTGGAGCTACCAGAGATCCCCATTCTCCTATGCTAAACGTACCACAAAGCTTTCGTAATAAAGAAACACTGGAATTGTATTTGTTCTCTTTGCTGCTTCCTGTGATGATCCTGTTTTTGGATATTATTATCGAAAGTATCCGGGTTGCAGAGGGGAAACAGACTGAATTAAGTGATGCTGTTTTCTTTATTTTAGGATTAGTATTTGCTGTGGTTGGAGTATTCCTTGTAAGATGTATAAAAGAGAATGTAACAAAAAAGTCTAACGACTAAATCAATCAAAAATTGAATTTGCTTTATAATATATTCATCAGTTTTCTCATTGTTGGAATGAAAGTTTTTTCGTGGTTTAATGATAAAACTAAAAAAGGAGTTGATGGTAGGAAACAATCATTGGATAAAGTAAAATCTGCTTTTTCAAAAACAGATATGGTGATTTGGATGCACGCAGCAAGTCTGGGTGAGTATGAACAGGGGCTGCCGGTTTTAGAAAAGCTTAAAGAACAATTTCCTAATCATAAAATTCTGGTCACTTTCTTTTCACCATCAGGATATGAGAATGTTATTAAAAAGAAACATATTGCAGATGTAATTTGTTATCTGCCTTTTGATAAAAAAAGTGATGTAAGAGAATTTGTGTCGCAATTTGATGTTAAACTATTTTTTACGGTGAAATATGATTATTGGTATAATTTGCTTGCCGAACTTAAAAATAGGAATGCGAAAGTGTATGTGATTTCTGCATTATTCTATGAAAGACAATCTTTTTTTACGTCCTATGGCAAGTGGTTTGTGAAGCAGCTTCGAAAGAATGTAGACTGGTTCTTTCATCAGACTCAGTTTTCTCTTGCATTAGCTAAAAGTGTTGGATTGATGAGGTCTTCCGTAACAGGAGATACAAGATTTGATAGGGTAAAACAACTTCAGCTGCGTGATAATCATGTTAATCATATTTCAAGTTTTATAGGGGCACATAAGACCATTGTTTTTGGAAGTTCCTGGCAGGCTGAAGAGAAAATTGCAGAAATGATTTTCCGGAAAAATAATACTGCAAAAATAATTATTGCCCCCCACGATTTGAAGAGGGTGGAGCATTTAAAAAATATGTTTCCGGATGCGATACTGTATAGTGAGATCCAACGTTCAAACCTTTCAACATTCAGTTCTCAACTGCTGATCATAGACAGTATAGGATTATTGTCAAAATTGTATTCCTATGCAGATGTAGCTGTTGTTGGGGGAGGTTTTCATGATGCAGGATTACATAATATCCTGGAAGCAGCAACATTTGGAGTTCCAGTAATCTTTGGAAATCATTATAAAAAGAATCCTGAGGCAGATGATCTTATTTCCATGAATGGAGGGAAATCCTTTGCAGACGAGCAAACAGCCGCAGAATTCGTTTTATTTCTTGCCAATGAAGAGAATAAAGAAGAACTTGAAGAAATGTCTCAGAATGCAAGGAATTTCGTTGATGAAAAGCCTGATTCCACAGAAATGATTCTGCAGAAAATTCTATCTTAAAAATCCCTGACTTTTTATCTCTTTCATGGTTTGCTCAATATTTTCAGGAATGTTGTCGCACTCCAGCCAGTTAATATCCAGTCCGTTATTGATACATAATTTTTGGAGATAATGGTTTTCTGATATTTTGGCTTGAGTATCTCGTAGAAACTCGTCAATTTCCATCCAGTAATCCTCATCCAGTTTCTTAATTAATATCAAGGATTTGAATACTTTATTGATGATATAGATATACAGTTTATAAACATTGTCAAACCTCTGCCTGCTCAGCTCATTATTATAATCCAGAATCTTATTAATCATCAGTAGATTAATTGAAACTTCCCCAAACTTGTCAGTTGTTATTTTTACATGTTCGGTAATTTCAGCACTTATTTTTCGAATAATCGTCAGGAAATATTTGGTATTACCAATATATTTTGAAGCTAAAAGAATTTTTTCCTCCACATCCACTTCCATTGTACTCCTCTTATCATCGGTAGTAGCCGGATCAATAAGCTCGAAGTACAATTTTTTAGACAGTAATTTATCCTTTCTCAGTAATCTGAAGATAAGTTTATCCTTTTCGGTATTGGAAAAAGCACTCAATGCTGCCTTAAACTCTTTTGAATACTCCATTAGTTGAAAATTTTTGAATATTTTAGAAAGCCATTCATGGCCCAGTTAGCGGTATAATACAATGATTTTAAAGTGGAGAATCCCATGAAATCTTTATACACAAGGTACTGATCCTTGATAATGTTTTTTTTATTTCTGGAAACACTGTTCTCACGCATTCTGTATTTTGCCATTGTTTTATTAATAGGTATTCCTTCAGAGACTACCTTTAATAGATTTAGCCACATCACATGATCTTCACGTTTGCTTTTTACAGGGAATAAAAACTTTCCAACCCTTTTAGTGTCATACATTGTGGAAACAGGAGCCAATCGGCATGTTTTCAGGAGATTAGAAAATGTAACTACTTTGTCTGCAAGGAAATCCTTTAAGATAGGCTGAAGCTGCTCATTACATCTTGAATAGTTGCAGTACACAAGTTCTGCATGGTGTTCCTGCATATAATCCGTCATGGTCTCAATGTATTCAGGGTACCAATAATCATCTGAGTCCAGAAATGCAATATATCTGCCCTTTGCTCTTTCAAGACTATTGTTTCTTGCATTTCCGGCACCCCCGTTTTTCTCCAGAACCTGTAGCTTTATTCTTGGGTCATTGTATTTCCTGATGATTTCTACTGTATTATCTTTGGAAAGGTCGTCTGTGATCAGCCATTCCCAGTTTTCATAGGTTTGGGTAAGGACGGACTGTATGGTTTCCTCGATAAATTCAGCAGAATTATAACAGGGAGTAATAATGGAGACAAGGTCTTTCATTTATGCTTTTAAATATTCTTCAAAATTATAAAAATCTTTTTTCATAAAGATGCCATGAGGCAATTCCCACGCTAATAACTACCAACATGCACACAAATCCCATAAAGAATGGATTATAATTGGCAAAAAGGCCCAAAGTAGCAAATACCCTGATAATAGGGAAGTGGAAGATATAAATCCCGTAGGTGAAGTCTCCATATTTTCCAAAGTTATTCAGAAACTTAAATGAATAAGTAATATACAAAACTATAATACTGATCATTATTGGAGAGAATAGTTTTATCTTCAAAATAAGATCTATCCAAACGGTAGCTATAGCAATGATGAAAAGAATATTTTTATGTTGAATAAATTTATCAAAGTGAAAATACAGAAGCATTCCTCCAATAAAATAGCACAATGAGCCAGGGAGCTGTCTTGAAATAGACGCTTTTCCTGTCATTTCAAAATAGTTCAGGAAGATCAAAGAGAGAAAATATAAGACAATTAGGCTAATGCTTCGGTACTTATTATTTTTTCCAAACAGTAAAAACATTAAAGGAACAGCAATGTAAAAACATATTTCAATTTTAAGAGTCCACAAGGCTCCGTTTACAGCCTGATTACCGAATACGCCTGGTAGCCAGGGAGCTTTGAAATTAATGAAAAGAGAATTCCAAAATAAATAATTGTATACCTGTGGATTACTAAAATACTCAGAAAGAGGAAGGGTACTGACCAAGCTTAATAGTATGGCACAAAGAAATACAACCAGTAAATATGCGGGGACAATTCTGTTGAACCTTTTTTTAGCATAGCTTTTTAAGCTCGAAGATCTTTCATAGCTTCTCGCAATTAAGAAACCACTCACAATAAAAAAAGAAAAAACAGCAACCTCTACGGGGCTATACGTTAGAATTTTTAGTTCTTCAGAAACACTTAAGGCTCCAAGATGACCTACGAAGACGATAAAGGCTAGGAGAACACGGATGAAGTCAAAATTATTTTTCGTTATATCTTGCATTTTTTTTCTTTGACTACAAAAATAACTTTTTTAATAAAACAGAGGGATTTTCATATGTTCAATATTTGTTAAATAAAGGGAATATGACCTCTGACTGTTTTAAAATATATATAAATAAAGGTAGATAAAATAATTTTTCACAAAAAATAGTAATATAAATCAAAAAAATTATAATTTTAGCCCTTGAAAAAATTAATCTATGAAGAAATTAGCACTACTATTTTCAGGCTTATCATTACTGGTGGCCTCCGGATGTTCTACTAGTAACGATTATGTTGAAGAAGCTCCACTTATTGGGTTTTGGCAGCCGTTAAAAGAGGTGGTTACTACTGTAGAGGTAGGCGAACAACCAGTTTCGGATGTGATTACCTATACAGACTGTCAGAAAGAGTCCAGATGGTGGTTCAGTAGTGAAGTAAAGGGAAAAAGAATTGATGTGAAAGATCCTGTTACACCAGGATTATGTGATATTCAGCCTGATGCCAACTTTACCTATAGCTATGATAATAACAGCAAAAATATGCAGATGAAATATCAGGGGGTGGTAGCTCCTGTTAATGCAAAGGTGATAACCCTGAGTGAAACAACCCTCAACCTGGCTGTTAGAGAAGAGACGGAAGATCCGGCTGTGTTTAAAACAAGAACTTATACTTTCAAGAGAGTAAATCCTCAACATTAATAAGTGTACTTCAAGATATAAAACAGGTCTCGTCTTCGGATGAGACTTTTTTGTTGAGCAGAGAATTAGAATTCATCATAAATTAAATTTTTATTTCTTTTAAAATCATTAATTTTGTGAATCTTGTAAAAAAGAGAAAATCTAAATATTTAAAGTCTAACATATAACATATATATAAAGTGTTTTACGATCATCAGCAGATAGAAAAAAAGTGGCAGAAATATTGGGAGGACAATCAAACCTATAAAACCTCCAATAATAGAGATAAACCTAAATTTTATGTACTCGATATGTTCCCGTATCCATCAGGGGCAGGACTTCACGTAGGTCACCCGCTTGGATATATTGCATCGGATATCTACGCAAGGTACAAAAGACATCAGGGGTTTAACGTTCTCCACCCGGTAGGGTATGATAGCTTCGGGCTTCCTGCTGAGCAGTATGCAATCCAGACAGGACAGCATCCGGCAATCACTACAGAAAAAAATATCAACAGATACGAAGAGCAATTAAGAAAAATTGGGTTTTCATTTGATTGGAGCAGAGAAGTAAGAACTTCAGATGCATCTTATTATAAGTGGACACAGTGGATCTTCATTGAGTTGTATCACTCTTGGTATAATAAAGATACAGACAAGGCAGAATCCATCGATACCCTGATCAAGCATTTTGAAGAAAAAGGAACAGAGGGATTAAATGCCAATCAAAATGATGAATTAAGCTTTACCGCAGAAGAATGGTCTAGCGCTTCTGAAATTGATAAAGAAGATATCCTATTAAATTATCGTCTTTCTTACAGAGCGGAGACCACTGTAAACTGGTGTCCGGCATTAGGAACGGTTTTGGCTAATGATGAGATAAAGGACGGGAAATCTGAAAGAGGAGGATTCCCTGTATTCCAAAAGAAAATGATGCAGTGGAGCATGAGAATCTCTGCATACTCTGAAAGATTATTACAAGGACTTTCTACATTAGACTGGCCGCAACCGTTGAAGGATGCTCAGGAATACTGGATCGGTAAATCTCAGGGAGCACAGGTTCAGTTCAAGGTAGATGGTCATGATGAAATTGTTGAGGTTTTCACCACAAGACCTGATACTATTTTCGGAGCAACATTTATGGTTTTGGCTCCAGAAAATCCTTTGGTAGAAACAATTACTACAGACGCTCAAAAAGTAGAAGTAGATACCTATATTGAAGAAACTTCCAAAAAAACGGAAAGAGACAGAATGTCTGATGTGAAAAATGTGAGTGGAGCTTTCACAGGAAGTTATGCAATCAATCCTTTCAGTGGAGCAAAAATGCCGATCTATATTTCAGACTATGTATTGATGGGATATGGAACGGGAGCTGTAATGGCTGTTCCTGCACATGATGAACGTGATCACAGATTTGCAAAGAAATTTAATCTTGAAATTAAAAAAGTAGTTGAAACTGATGAAGACGTTCAGGAAAAAGCTTTTGATTCCAAAGACTCCGTATGTGTAAACTCTGATTTCTTAAACGGATTACATTATAATGATGCGAAATCAAAAATAATTGCTGAAATTGAAACTAAAGGGATAGGCCACGGAACAACTAACTATAGACAGCGTGATGCCATTTTCTCAAGACAGCGTTATTGGGGAGAGCCGGTTCCTATATATTATAAGGAAGGAATGCCTTATACATTACCAACATCTGCCTTGCCGTTGGAACTTCCTGAAGTTGAAAAATATTTACCAACAGAAGATGGAGATCCACCACTAGGAAATGCAAAAGAATTTGCTTGGGATGAGGTGAGCCAGAAAGTAGTTTCTACAGATTTAATAGATGATAAAACTATTTTCCCTCTAGAATTATCTACGATGCCAGGTTGGGCGGGAAGCTCATGGTATTTCCTTAGATATATGGATCCTCAGAATGATGGAGAATTTTGTGCGAAAGATCGTTCAGACTATTGGGGACAGGTAGATCTTTACATTGGAGGTAGTGAACATGCAACAGGTCACTTATTATATTCCCGTTTCTGGAACATGTTCTTAAAAGATAGAGGATATATTAATCATGATGAGCCTTTCCAAAAATTGATCAACCAGGGGATGATCTTAGGAATGAGTGCATTTGTGTACAGAATCGATGGAACCAACCAATATGTTTCTAAAAATTTAGCAGGTAATTATCAGACTCAGCAAATTCATGTAGATGTATCCTTATTAAAAGGAACATCCGATGAATTAGACACAGAGGCATTCAAAGCTTGGAGACCTGATTATGCACATGCGGAATTTATCTTGGAGGATGGAAAATACATTACAGATCGTGAAGTAGAAAAAATGTCCAAGTCAAAATATAATGTAGTAAACCCTGATGACATTTGTGAAGAATACGGAGCAGATGGCTTAAGACTATATGAAATGTTCCTGGGACCATTGGAGCAATCTAAGCCTTGGAATACACAAGGACTAAGTGGTGTATACGGTTTCCTTAAAAAATTCTGGAACCTGCATTTCAATGGAGAAACATTTGAAGTTTCTGAAGAAGAACCTACAAAGGCTGAATATAAAGTATTGCATACCCTAATAAAGAAGGTAGTATATGATATAGAAAATTTCTCATTCAACACTTCTGTATCTTCATTTATGATTGCTGTAAACGAGCTTCAGAAAATAAAATGCAACAAACGCAATATTCTAGAACCGCTAGCCGTTATCATCTCTCCATATGCTCCCCACATTTGTGAAGAACTATGGAGTTTATTAGGTCACGATACTTCAATAGAATTTGAACAATTCCCTATATTGAATGAGGATTATCTGGTTGAGGATGAAATTGAGTATCCGGTAAGCGTAAACGGCAAAATGAAGTTCAAAATTTCGCTTTCAGCTCAATTATCTGCGAAGGAAGTCGAAGATTTGGTGATTTCAAATGAGAAAATGCAACAGATTTTGGAAGGTAAAACCCCTAAAAAAATCATTGTTGTCCCTCACCGTATTGTGAATATCGTAATTTAAAAAAAAATTAACATTGGGAAATTAAAAAAAATGGGTGTCTTATTTTTATGATTTTTTAACTCAAATGTTAAATTTGGGAAAAATAAATAAAATATTTAAGAATAATTATTATATCGAAATCGTATTAAATTTTCTTTATCAAAAAAAAGCGAAATGTTTAATTAAGACTCTTGCATTTTAATTAATTTTGCCTTTAATTTACACCCTGTAAAATTTTAAAACAATATAATTTAGTTAAATATGGAAATGAATGTTTCAAAAAATGATGAGCAAGTAGTTGCTAGAAAGGCAGGAGGTTTAAATCCAGCTATTATTATTCCTATTCTATTAGTTATAGGGATTTGTATTTGGTTATTCGTTTTAGGTAATCCAGGTAATTTTAAAGCTGATCCAAGATTGGCAGGTGCATCAGTTGCTTTCTCTGATGTAGAAGGTAAAGAGATGCATCCTGAAGGGTTTTTAGGAATGATCTACATGGGAGGTATTATTGTACCATTACTTGTAACATTCATGATTACTGTAATTGTTTTCTCTTTTGAAAGATACTTTGTACTAAGCAAAGCTTCAGGTTCAGGAAACGTAGACAACTTCGTAGTTAAAGTAAGAAGTTTATTGAACAGCAATAAAGTTGACGAAGCTTTAGAAGAGTGCGACAGACAACAAGGTTCTGTAGGGAACGTTGTAAAAGAAGGTCTTACAACTTATAAAGCATTATCTCACGATACTACTCTAAATAAAGAGCAGAAAATGGTTGCTCTTAACAAAGCAATTGAAGAGGCTACAACTCTTGAAATGCCAATGTTAGAGAAAAACATGATGATTCTTTCAACTCTAGGTACAGTTGCAACACTAGTAGCACTACTAGGAACTGTAATCGGGATGATTAGAGCGTTCTTCGCATTAGGAGCTGGAGGTGGTACTCCGGATGCTGCAGCACTTTCAATCGGTATTTCTGAAGCCTTGATCAACACGGCATTAGGTATTGGTACTTCTGCAGTAGCAATTATTCTTTATAACTTCTTTACTTCTAAAATTGACGGATTAACTTATAAGATCGATGAGATCGCTATGAGCATCCAACAGTCTTTTGCTGAATTCCACTAAGATGGAAGTGTGTTTTACACAATAAAAGAAGTTTAAAAAATAATTATATAAAATAATGGCGAGAATTAAACCAAAAAGACATGGGGTAGTTACGGATATGACGGCGATGTGCGACGTTACATTCCTATTACTTACGTTCTTTATTATGACCACACAGTTTAAAAAACCTGATGTGGAGCAGATCAAACCGCCATCTTCAATTTCGGAAAAATTACTTCCTGATGCTAGTTTAATGACTATCAATGCTACTCCGGACGGAAAATTCTATTTCCAGCCAGTAGAAAATGCATCAGAAAGAATTGCACTTTTAGATAAAATGGGACAAAAGTACGGTGTTACTTTTGACAATAACCAAAAAGCTGCATTCCAGAAAGTTCAGGCTATTGGAGTTCCAATGAACCAATTGAAAAGTTATTTGGATTTGCCTGAAGATGAGCAGAAAAATTACAAGAGTCCTACAGGGATTCCTATGGACAGTACAAATAAGCAATTAATTGACTGGGTAAAAGAAAGTTTGAATGTTAACCCTGACTACAAGTTAGCCATTAAAGGTGACGTTACAACTCAGTACCCTAAAGTTAAAGGTTTGTTTGAGGGTTTAAGAGATATCGATTTTCTTAAATTTTGGTTGATTACATCACAAGAAGGTAAACCTAATGAATAATTAAGAAGAAATGGCAGAAGTACAAGTACAGGATAAGAGTGCCAAGGGTGGCAAGGTTCGATCCAAGAAAAACAACCCCAGAGTCGATATGACTCCGATGGTTGACCTTAATTTCTTACTATTGATGTTCTTTATGTTTACGTCAACCTTTAGTAAACCGAATGTTATGGACTTAGGTCTTCCGGCTAAACCAAAGCCAGATGCTCCTAAACCTGAACCAACAGAAATTAAACTTTCTAACTCAATTTCTATATTATTAGGGAAAAATAATAAAGTGTTTTGGCACCAACAAGATGCTACATCTTTGAATGACCAGACTCTTAATGAAACTACTTTTGATAGAGAAGGAATTAGAAAAGTAATTGAGCAAGCAAAATCTAGAGCTGCAGATCCTACCAAATTTACGGTGATCATTAAGCCAACTGACGATGCTGTATATAAGAACTTTGTTGATATTCTTGACGAAATGGCAATTACCAAAAGTGAGCAGTACGGTGTTACTGATATTAAAGCTTGGGAAAAGGCTATTTATGAGAAGAAAGTAGGTGGTGCTGCTGCACCGGCTGCTACAAAGTAATTTAACCATAAAATTGTTATATCTAATCTATGGCAGATGAAAATGTATACAATCAGAATCTTACTTTAGACGAGATTGTATTTGAAAATAGAAACAAGGAATATGGTGCCTATGATCTTAGACATCAGTATCCGAGGCTTCTGACAAAATCTTTTATTGTTGGAACATCCATATTTCTTTTGGTGGCTTTATCTCCGTTCATCTATCTTACAATTAAAAACCTTACAGCTCCGCCTAAAACAGAAGTAAAGGCAGATCTTGTAAATATTATTGAAGATGAACCAATTATTGACCAGCCTAAAGAAGAAGAACCACCTCCACCACCTCCACCTCCAAAAGAGGAACCAAAAATTGAGGTGATCCAGAATGTGGTTCCTGAGCCTGTAAAGGCTCCGAAGATTGAAACTCCACCTCCACCAATTTCTAAGCAGTTGGAAACAACAACTGGTTTGAATAATCAGGAAGGGGTGAAAGCTCCGGCTTATACGCCACCACCGCCACCACCATCTACAGGTACTAAAGCTAGTACAGTAGAAGTGAAAGCGAATAATCCTAATGAGATCTACAAAGATGTAGACCAGTCTGCAGAATATCCTGGAGGTATGGGTGCATTAAGAAAATTCTTAGGAGATAACTTCGATACTTCCCTAATGGAAGGAGGTGAAGGGACACTTAAAGCTAAGCTTAAGTTCGTTGTAGAAAGAGACGGAACTGTTTCTGCGGTTACTATTGAAGAGAAATCTCCAAATGGCGACTTCAACAGTGAAGCTGTACGTGTAGTTAAGAAACTTAAAAAGTGGACTCCTGCTAAGAGAAATGGAGAAAGCGTTAGATCTTACTATAGTGTACCGTTTACTATGAACTTTGAATAATTAGACTTATTTATTCAGAATATAAATAAAAAGGGAAGCATATGCTTCCCTTTTTATTTTTTTTGTATTTTTGTTACATGATGTTCAAATGGTTATCCCTAGTTGCAGGATTGTTTTATATCGTTTTGGGAATTGTAGTAATTGTATACAGATTCTTTTTTACAATTTTAGACCCTATTATCGCCTATGCTTTAGGTGGGGTGTTTGTTCTTTATGGGATTTTTAGGATCTATAGAGCAGTATCACAAATCAAAAAATCGAAAGATGAGGAATAGTTTTTTTAAACCTGCAGTTGTTTTCACTGTATGTTTGATACTTATGGGCTGTAAGAAAGATGATAAAGCTCCAACCTATAACAAAGGAGATCTTACTATTCTTACCGACGAATCTTTCCAAAGTGTTACGGAGGCATTAGCTGATGGCTATATGATCAACTATCCGGAAACACATATTAAAGTTGAAACCAAAAAAGAAGATCTAGGTTTTCTGGATTTGCTCAATGAAAAAGCAAAAATTATTGTGATGTCCAGAAATCTTAATGCTGAAGAAATAAAAAGCTATGAAGAAAGAACCGAACTGAAATTTCTTCCAGCTAAATTTGCTGCAGATGCTGTGGTTTTTGTTGTACCCAAAGACTCTCCCAAAGAAAGTATTACCATGGAAGAGATCAATGCTGGACTTTTGTCAGATAAAAAAGAATTTATTTTTGATGGAACGAACTCCAGTAATCTGAACTTTGTAGCAGAGAAACTAAAAAAACAACCTAAAGATCTCAAGTTCTCCATTATTCCAGGAAATCAAAAGATTATAGAGGAATTGGGAAAATACCCTGATAAAATTGGTGTTATAGGACTTAATACTTTCAGTCGTCCTTACGATAAGACTTCTGAGAAGTTGAGAGAAATGGTAAAAGTTCTTCCTGTAGTTGCTAATGGAAAATCATATACAGTCGATTTCGAGGACCTTCGTACCATGAAGTACCCATTTACAAGGGTTCTTTATTTCCTTGCTAATGAGGGGAACTTCAATATTGCTAATGGCTTTATACGATTTTCATGTACGCACTTAGGACAAAAAATTGTTCAGAAAGAGGGTTTGCAACCCTATAACATCTATAAAAGAGAGGTGCAAATGCGTTAAAAATATTAAATTCACAATTTATTCCCATTAAAAAAAATGTTTTGGTCTGAAAGTTGTGTAGAATATAACTCAGTTATTTAGAAAATATAAAATGAAAGATATAATGAATATGAATGTAAAAAAGATTGCTTTTGGAGCAGCCGTGGTATTTTTTACCGGTTTTGCCTCTGCACAAACACTGCAGGATGGTATTAACAGTATAGACAGTGATAAATTTGCTCAGGCAAAAACCAATTTCACTGATATGATCGCTAAAGAACCTACTGCTGAAAACTACTTCTATTTAGGAAATACTTTCTTAAGACAAGGAGAACCTGATTATGCTAAGGCTACAGAAAGTTTTAATAAAGGATTAGCAGCTGACAGTAAAAGCTATCTTAATAAAATAGGTCTTGCAGCCATTAAATTAAGTAAAGGTGATAAAAGTGCTATTGCTGAGATTCAGAAAGTAGTAACTGATTCCAGAGAAAAAGACGCTGAAGTATTGTTCAGAGCAGCAGAAGCTTTGACTTTATTTGAAAAAAATAATTCACCTGATCTTGCAATCCAATTCTTGACTAAGGCTATTGAAAAAGCTGAGAAAAAAGGAGTTCCTGCACATTACTATTATACATTAGGAGATGCTTATAGACTAAAAAGAGCGCCAGGAGAAGCGATGTCTGCTTATGACAAAGCATTACCTTTAGCTAAAAATAAAGCTTCTGTTTATACAAGAATGGCTACTCTATGGATGGCTGCTCAGGTATGGCAAAAAGCTAAAGAAAGTGTAGATAAAGCTATTGCTGTAGACCCTACTTATGCTCCTGCATATAAGGCATTGGCTGGTTATGATATCAGATACCAACAAAATGCTAAAGCTACACAAGACCTTATCAACTATACAAAATATGCTGATGAAGATCCATATACTCAATTAGAAATTGCAAAACTATATTTCACTAACGAAGATTATGCAAATTCTAAGAGTGTATTAGATAAGATTTTTGATAAAATTGAAGATCCTATCAAGTTCAAGTTAAGAGCTTACCAGTCTTATGCAGATAAAAACTATGCAGAGGCAAAGCAAAACATGGATACTTTCGTTTCTCAAGCTGAAAAATCAAGAGTATTACCTGCTGACCAAGGCTTACAAGGCCTTATTGCTGCCGGTTTAGCTAAAGACGAGAAAGATGCAGCTAAAAAATCTGCTTTAACAACGGAATCTCAACAAAAAATTGCAATTGCAAAAGCAGCTAAAGACGAGACAATGAAATGGGATCTTGAATTGGCAAACATCGCAGGAGGTGGTGGTGCTTCTCAAGCAGATGCAGATAAAGGACCTACAAACCCTACAATCGAAGGATTGAAGAAGCAAGTTGCTGCTAACGCTCAGGACTCTGATGCTTTATTTAAGTTAGCTACAGCTTATCAGGATGTTAAAAACTGGAATGGAGCAATCCTTACATGGCAAAAAATGTCAGCTCTTCTTCCTGATTGGGCTCCTGCATATTATAGCCAAGGATATTCTTACCAACAGGCAGGAAATAACGATGCTGCAAAGTTAGCTTACGAGAAATTCATCAGCACAGTAAAACCTGCTGATCAGGAAGCCAACAAGCAAACTCTTGCTTACGCTTATTTCGCAGTAGCATACATGAGTAAAGATGCTGATGCTGCAAAAGCAAAAGATTATGTTGCAAAATCTTTACAGTTAGATCCTACTTATCAAGATGCTGTAAAATTAAATGCAGAAATCAACAAGTAATTTAAATTTTAAATTATAGATATTAAAACTTCCCATTCGTAATGTTTGGGAAGTTTTTATTTAAAACTTATCTTTGATTCTATGAAAACTGATATACTTGCTTTTGGAGCACACCCTGATGATGTAGAGCTGGGATGTGGAGGAACTATTGCCAAAATGGTTTCAGAGGGTAAAAAATGTGTAGTGGTAGATCTTACCAGAGGAGAGCTCGGTACAAGAGGTACGGATGAAACAAGAAAAGAAGAAGCGGCGGATGCTGCCCATATTCTTGGGCTATCTGCAAGAGAGAACCTGGGAATGAAAGACGGCTTTTTGGTGAATTCTGAAGAATACCAAATGAGGATTGTAAAAATGATTCGCAAATACCGCCCGGAAATCGTCTTAGCTAATGCAATTGATGATAGACATCCTGATCATGCAAAAGGAGCGAAATTAGTATCAGATGCGTGCTTTTTGTCCGGACTGAGGAAAATTGAAACGACTGAGGATGGAGAAGTTCAGGAGGTATGGAGACCAAAGCACGTTTTTCATTACATCCAGTGGAAAGATATCAAACCGGAGTTTGTTATTGATATATCAGAGCATCTGGATAAAAAACTGGAAGCATGTATGGCTTATAAAACCCAATTTTATGACCCAACTTCTAAGGAACCTGAAACTCCAATTACGACAAAGGACTTTTATGAAAGCTTAACCTACCGTGCTCAGGATTTAGGGAGGTTATCGGGAGTTACTTATGCTGAGGGATTTACATCTGAGAAGTTAATTTCTTTGAAAAATTTTGATGGAATTGTTTGGTAGTTGAGGAAATTGTCCTATATTTGCACTCAGAAAACGGTGATTGTAGCTCAGTTGGTTAGAGCGTCGGATTGTGGTTCCGAAGGTCGGGGGTTCGAGACCCCTCATTCACCCAAAGAAAGTACACTTTTTGAAAGTGTACTTTTTTATTTTATATCTATTTCAACCAAAAAATAAGCTCCACTTTTTTATTTTTTCTTAGTAGCTTTTTATCGCTATTCATCCATACTCCTCCCGCCGACACCTAAAAAAGGTATTATCTGTTGCGAGGTAACCCTTACCATTGGAGTTAATCATTAAAATGACTTTAGCCAAAATATAATATTAAAACAATAGTTATTTAAAGTTTCATCTTCTTTTTTTGATATTCATCATAAAATCTCAAATTGATATAATAGCACAGCGAAATTTTACTATATTTAGTCACACTAAGTTCAAATATGGAAATAAAAGTCACTGTAAAGCAGTTGGGGAAGAAACATCCTGTTCTCTCGGAACAAAACATTGAGATTGCCTACGACGAGGCCAATATCACCTTAGAAAATTTATTAAAATTAATCGTTCAACAGCAAGTATATGAGTTCAATACAAAATCTTTTGAGCGGGAGGATGAAGACTATACTAAAATTCCGCAGGATAATTACCTGAATCTGCTCACAGATACAGGTAAAGTAGGTTTTGGTAGTATTTATAATCTCAAGAAAGCAGACTTGCAAAAAGCGCAGGAAAATGCCATTCAGGCTTTTGAAGACGGAATGTTTGCTGTATTTTACAATGATGAACAGCTTGAAAGCCTTACCCAAACCATCGATTTGGGCCTAAAACATACATTTACATTTATAAGACTTGCATTTCTTGCAGGAAGCTATTGGTAATCAAATTATATTAAGTAATACCATACATGGAAATCACACAAAAATTAGAATCGAAAAAACTTGTCAAGAATTATTACGAGAAACTAAGGAAAGATCTGGTGGAACAATCTGAAAAAGGTTTGTCTACACAGGTTTTTCCGGATAAACCTATACTTAAGAAAGATGTTGCAAAATTAGGTTTATTCTTAATGGGAAAAACAAATTATTATGAGGCAATGACTCTGGGTTCAAAAGAAGCAGAGAAGCTGAAAGAATACATAAAGCCTGATATTTGGGAAGATGCAGATTACTATAAACTCCTGGTTTACTATTTTGGAGAAAATGCAGGTCTTGTAAAACACGTGTGGAACAGAATGCCTTACAAAATGTATCAGACGAGTTATTTCCGTCGCTCGTTTCGTGCTCCTCATAATGAAAGATATGTACTCATGAATCAGGCTAATCTTATAAGAGAACTGCTGCGGTCTCCCTATGTTTACTCTTATGAAAGTAGTGATCCGGACTATGATTTATCATTGGAAGAACAGATTGTCTATGATAATGAGGTATCAAATAACTCAAGCCAGTTCTATGTTTGGGCAGCTGCAATTGATACAGGTAATACAAGTATCTATCAATTAATAGAAGATATTATTTTTAATAAACATTCGGAGGGAAAGGTTTCCAGAAATATCATTAAAGCTTTACTCAACAGTGAGCAGAAGCATTGTTGGGAATTGGTGGAAAAACTTTTACTGGCAGCACAGCGACAAGAAGGGTTAAGGCAGACCATATTGGAAGCTTTGGATGAAACCAGTATCGGAGCTTTGGAATATATGACCAACGTGATTGTGGAACATAAGCTTACCCGTTTTTCGTCTGTTGTACGTTCTATAGATACGTGGACAGGATTAGGCTGGGAAGCAGAAAAAGAATCAGTCGTAAAGAATATTGTATCACTGGCTCATACATACTTCAGCAATCCTGAACTTGTGCCTGATGCTATTAAGAGCAAGAATAATAATGAAGTCTATATGGCTCTTTGGGTACAAGGAGTATGGGATGTGGATAAAACGGTTCCTTACCTGAATTACTTATTTGACAAAGGAAGTATAGAGAAAAAATGTCTTGCGATAAAATTTGCCACAGAAACAGGTAATCCTTATATTCAAATGCCTTTGTATTATAAGGCTGTACTGGAGGGGAATGAAGAGGTGCTGGCATTTGTGGGAAACCATCTGTCGGAATTATTAGGAGCCAATACCCAATCTAAATTCTTTATCAATAATGCAGATTATCCGGATTTCTTTGAAAAAATTCATGAACTGACGCAAAAAATAGAGGTAAAAGAAAAGAAATTTGAAGGGAAAATATTCTCATGGCTTAATGTGACATTCAAGAAGAGTGATTTGTATGCCTCAATGTTTTATCTGGTAGGAGAAGATAACAATAAGCTGGATATAGTTTTGTCTTACTTTGATCAGTTTGATCTTTCGTTGCGTGAATTACTGACCCGAAATATTTTAGGTGAATTTTATTGCTATTCATTTTCCTACGGACTAGGAAAGAAGAAAAAAGCAGTAACTCCTTTCCAAAAGGAATTTGCTTTTAAAATTATAAAAGACAGGGGAGAATCCTTGATTGCTTCAGGAATGAATATTTTGCTTCAAAATCCTTTAAACAAAGAAGAGATTATGGCTTTCTTTGATATGTTTAAAAGAAAAGGCGGTGTACTCCGTAAGAAGCTTATAGAACTTGTTACAGAACAGGAAGATAACGTAGTGACACCATTAGTTGAAGAATTAATGACTAAAGGTGATGTGGAGCAGAGAGCTGCATCTCTGGATATTATGCTTCAGCTTCAACAAGGAAAAAGAGTGTCTTCTCAGATTATCCGTTGGACACAGCAGTATTCTGAAAGATCAAAAATTTCTGAAAGAGAAAAAGGCTTACTTGAGCAGATTAATCCGTCAGGAGACCAAACCATACTTTCCGCTGAAAACGGATTCGGATTTTATGACCCTTCCGTAATTTCAAAGTTTGCATTACCAAAAGTAGAGACAGATTCAATTTACATACAAGCAACTAAAAATGATAAGTATGGCTTTACAATATCCATTACCAAGATAAAAGAAGAATTAAAAAAACTCAATGATTTATTTCTGCAGCATAAGGACCATGAATATGAATCAGAGGAATGGGATAATTCTGTGACCAAAATATTAATGGGAAATACTTTCCGAGAGATAAAAGGAAATACAGAGGGGTTTACTCCTCAGCAGTTAGCTGAAAATTATCCACTGCATGAAGTATGGGAGCAATGGTTTAAAGATTCAGGAATGCTGCCAAGAGATTTATTTTTGCTGACATTTGCTGAAAGTTGCGACCGAAAAGTCTTTAGAAACTTTCTGGAAGAATATGTCTTCTATCATAAAGAGATTATTCCAAACCCTACAAAAGGAACTTATTATTGGGAGAATCCTATCATAAGGATTTTAGGCTCATTAAAGAATAAATTCGTCTTTGAGGAAGTGGTCGATTTTGCAATAGACGCTTGTAGTACACTATTTGCCAATCTTCCTGAAGATATTATTAACTATAAGGGAAAAGATAGTGGAGATTATTATTATCGAGACCAGGGAAATGGCTGGCAGCAACTGGATTTTTTCAATGTTTTTTTACGGGCTATTCCTATGAAAAACCTTACAAATGAACAGCACATTAAACAATGGAATTTGTACCGATGGATGCAGTATAAAGGATTGGCAGAAAATATCATAAAGTCTGTTCCTAGCTTCTATTTCTTCTGTAAAGCATATGAACTAAAGCTTATTACAAAAGAAGAACTGTTTGAGGGAATTTTGACTGCTGATTCAGCTATAAGTGACCTTACAGCAATTAAATCCAATTATAATAATGAGAAATATTTAGAATTGTTTCCTTTCCTGAAGCCTATGATTGAAGAAATTCAGGATAAGTTTCTGGATATAGAGTTGATTCGTGGAGATGCCAATACTTCGGTTTCACATTTTGTACAGCAGTTTCGATCTATTTATGGAACCTTTCGTTTTGTTCAGATTTTGAAAGGACTAGGTAAATCTGGATTATATGCCAATTATATATACAGTTATGGAAACGAAAGCATGACTAAGCAAAAACTTTTCTCCTGGCTTATTTCTAACTGCTATCCTTTAGAAAGTGATACTCAGAAATCATTTGATGAGATCATAAAAAAAGAAAAGATTACAGAGCTTCGCTTAATACAGGCTGCAGTGTATGCGCCGCAATGGCAGCAGCTTATAAGCAATTATTTAGGTTGGAAAGGATTAGATTCAGCGATCTGGTGGATGCATGCCCATACTAAAACCGGGGCCGATGAAGCCCAAAATGCAAAACTGGAAAGTGAAGTTGCTAAATATTCATCAGTAGATATTCAGGAATTTAAAGATGGCGCGGTAGATAAAGACTGGTTTACTAAAGCCTATAAAGAACTCGGTAAAGCCCGTTGGGAAATGCTATATGAATCTGCGAAATATATATCAGATGGCAACGGACACAGAAGAGCGAGACTTTATTCCGATACATTGGCAGGAAGCTTAAAAATAAAAGAGGTAACAGCAAAAGTAAAGGATAAGCGTGATCAGGATTATCTTCGTGTATATGGGCTTGTCCCTTTGAGTAAAGCCAATCCTGAGAAGGATGTCTTAAGCCGATATGAATATATTCAACAATTCAAGAAAGAAAGTAAAGAGTTTGGTTCCATGAAGCAGTCAAGTGAGGCCTTGGCTATTCGCGTTGCATTAGAAAACCTTGCCAGAAATGCTGGTTATCCGGATCCGATAAGATTAACCTGGGCAATGGAAACCAAACAAATTCAGTCTCTCTTGTCCAAAGATACTCAGGTTACCATTGATGGGGTTACAGTAGGTTTGATCATAGAAGATAATGGAAAAGCTGAATTGGTCGTATTCAGGGATGATAAACAATTAAAATCTATTCCGTCAAAGATTAAGAAAGATAAAGCAGTTGTGGAACTGGGTAATAACCGTAAGATCATGCGCGAGCAATGGACCCGTTCCCGAAAAGGACTGGAGGAAGCTATGATAAGAGGAGATGAATTCCTTTTAAAAGAGATCAAGACCCTTTTTGAACATCCTGTTATTGTAAAGCATTTGGAAAAACTTATATTTATTTCCAATGATCAGAAAATAGGATTCTTCCATGATGGAGGTTTGGTAAATGCTCATGGTGAAATTCGGGAATTGAGTGAAGAGAGTACCCTGCGTATTGCTCACTGTGTAGATCTGCATCAGCATTCAGTTTGGGGTGATTATCAACATTATTGTTTTAAAGAAAAACTTGTACAGCCATTTAAGCAGATATTCAGAGAACTTTATGTCCCAACGTCGGATGAATTAAAAGAAAAATCTATTTCACGCCGTTATGCAGGGCATCAGATTCAGCCAAAACAAACTTTGGCGCTTCTTAAAACAAGAGGCTGGAAAGTGGATTATGAAGACGGATTACAGAAAGTGTATCATAAGGAAGGCTTCCAGGTTAAGCTATATGCAATGGCAGACTGGTTCTCTCCTGCAGATGTGGAAAGTCCAACCTTAGAAACAATAGAATTCCATTCATTAAAGGATTACAAGAATATACCTTTTGAAGAGATCAATCCAAGATTGTTTTCAGAGGTAATGAGAGATGTAGACCTGGTTGTCTCAGTTGCTCATGTAGGAGATGTTGATCCTGAAACAAGCCATTCTTCTATTGAAATGAGAGCCGTATTAATGAAAGAAACAGCACGTTTATTTAAACTGGATAATGTAAGGATTGATGGCTCACATGTCCTTGTGAAAGGGCAGATGGCAGAATATAGTGTGCACTTGGGAAGTGCAGTGGTACATCAGGTTCCTGGCAAACATCTGTCTATACTACCGGTTCATTCTCAGCATAGAGGACGGCTGTTCTTACCTTTCGCAGATGATGATCCGAAATCAGCAGAAGTATTATCCAAGGTTCTATTACTGGCTAAGGATAATGAAATACAGGATCCAACCATACTTTCACAGATAAAGAAAGAATATGTGTAAAATAAAAGGTGTACTTTTCAAAAGTACACCTTTTTATATTTTGAATAAGGAGTGAATGTCTTGGTTTCAAGGCATAAAAAAAGCATCTTTTTCAGATGCTTGTGTTTTTAGATATTCTTTTTTTAAACCTCGTCGTCAGAATCTATTGTATAAGATTTGCTTTTGAAGTCTTTGTCATGTTTTTCTGAAATTACATCCTCACCCTTTTCATTAATGATGAAATCTGTGGACTCATTAAACATCTCCTGAAAACTCTTAAAATCTTCCTTGTAAAGGTAAATTTTATGCTTCTCGAATGTAGCTTCCCCA
This sequence comes from Chryseobacterium sp. SIMBA_028, assembly GCF_046535285.1. Lineage (NCBI taxonomy): Bacteria > Pseudomonadati > Bacteroidota > Flavobacteriia > Flavobacteriales > Weeksellaceae > Chryseobacterium > Chryseobacterium sp. SIMBA_028. The sequence goes on from NZ_JAWRWZ010000009.1 coordinate 138,283, forward strand.
TTCTCTCCGAAATTTTTCTTACTCTCAGTGATTGTAAGATAATAATCTCCTGCTTTCGTCTCGCGCACATCAAAGAAATAAGTTCTTCTCCCTGCTTTTAACACCTTCGTGAAAATCTCATTTTCATGGCGTTCCTTGTATTCACTCATTGTTAGATATTTTTTAATCTTGTTAAGAACAAATATAAAAGAATTCTTTTAATCACAAAATTTTTTTTATGATTTATTTAACAATTGAGAACGAAACAGCTAAGCGGTTACAGAATTAGCAATTTCAGTTAGATTGATGATTTGATCTGCTTTTTGAGCGCTAGACTCTCTGTGCGTGATAATTATGGATGTTGCATTACCGATTTTTTTATCAATATTTTCAAGAATATTTTGCTCTGTTTCCGTATCTAAAGCAGATAAAGAATCATCAAAAATAATGATATTTGGGTCCATAATTAAGGCTCTGGCTATACAAATTCTTTGCTTTTGTCCTCCCGAAAGCATCACTCCGCGTTCACCAACAAGTGTTTTATATTGCTCCTTAAACTCAACAATATTTTTGTGTACATCTGCAATCTGGGAATACTCTACCACCTTTTCATGGGATGGATGATCAATTGCAAAACCTATATTATTTTCAATAGAATCAGAGAATAAATAACTCTCCTGAGGAATATATCCAATGAAGTTTCTGTAATTAGTAAGATTGTGATCTTTTAGGTTTTTACCATCAATCAAGATTTCCCCCTCAGTGGGATCTATCAGTCTGCATAAAAGGAGTGCAATGGTAGATTTTCCGCTTCCGGTTTTACCCATGATGGCCAATGATTTACCAGCTTTAATTGTAAAACTTAAATTATCGAGTGCCTTGATCCCTGTATTAGGATACACATACGATACATTTTTGAATTCGATATCTCCTTTGATAGGATAATTCTCGAAGTTTGTATTAACAATTTCCGATTCTTTATCCATAAATTCATTAATCCTTTGCATGGAAGCTTCCGCTCTTTGGTTTACAGAAGTTACCCAGCCCACCATAGAGAATGGGAAAATCAAAGTATTAATATACATGAAGAAATCAGCAATTTTACCAATGCTTAATTCTCCGGCAATATATTTTGTTCCTCCAACCCAGATAACGGCAACATTCAATAATCCAATTACAAACAAAATAATAGTAAAGAAATAGGCTTCCGTTTTAGCAAGATCCAATGCCTTGTTTTGATAATCGGTTACCTTGATTCCGTAGTTTTTTTGAATATATTTTTCCCTTGCGAAGAATTTTACAACACGAATTCCCGAAAAACTATCCTGTACAAAAGTTGAAATAGCAGATTGACTCTTCTGCATCACTTTCGATTTTTTATTGATAATAGAACTTACCTTATAAATAGCATAGGACAAAATAGGAAGGGGAAGCAATGTCCATACAGTCATGGAAGCATCTGTCTTCACCATGTAAATGGCCGTGATCACAACAAGAACAATCAGGTTGGCAACATACATTACTCCAGGCCCAAGATACATTCTTACCGCAACAACATCTTCACTTAATCTGTTCATTAAGTCTCCAATGGTTGTTTGCTTATAATCCGTTAAGGACAGATCCTGATAGTGTCTGTAGATTTTATTCTTAAGTTCATATTCAATTCTTCTGGAAGCCACAATAATAGTTTGCCGCATCATAAAGGTGAAGAATCCTGTTAAAAGTGAACAGCCCACAATAATTCCAACATAAATTAAAACCTGATGGTTGAAGCCAAGGTTTCCGTTTTTAGTAAGCTCATCTACAGATTTTCCTACAAACTGGACTTTATATATATTGAAAAAATTACTGGCAATGATAAATAATACCCCCCAAAACAATAGTATTTTGTGCTTCCAAAAATAGGGGTTTAAGGTTTTTAACGCTTTCATATAGTTTTACAAATTTACAAAAATGTAGTCACACTACGAATTCAATCAATTTTAAATTTTGTATCTTTGCAGTCATAAAAAAGCTCTTTGAATGTTAGGAAGACGACAAATCCGTGAAAAAGTAGTACAGACAGTGTATTCATACTATCAGAATCCTGTGAAATTTGATGTTTTAGAGAAAAACATGTTCGCTGGAATAGAGAAAATCTATTATCTCTATATCTATCAGCTTAATTTTTTAGTAGGACTTAAAGATTTAGCGGAACATCAGATCGAAATTGGGAAAAACAAGTATCTGAAAACTGATGCAGACATCAACCCTAACCAAAAATTCATCAACAACCAAGTATTGCTTAAACTGGAAGAAAATCCAGAAAGATTGTTTTTCACAGGTCAGCACAAGCAGCTGAAATGGGATATGCATGATGATTTATTGGTAAAGACTTTCCAAAGAATTACTGCGGGAAAACGTTATCAGGATTTCATGAAAGAAGAAGGATTCTCCTTTGAAGAAGATCAAAAATTTATTGGGAAATTATTCTTAAGATATATTGCTGAAAATGATGATTTTCATGATTATCTTGGAGATAAGGAACTTTCTTGGTATGATGATATTCACATTGCCAACTCAATGGTACAAAAAACAATCGGATTCCTAAGAGAAGATGAAGAAAGCAGAACTCTAATCAAGATGATTAAAGATGAGGAGGATAAAACTTTCGCAGGCAAATTATTGAGAGATACCCTGAATAACTGGGAAAACAATGAGAAAAAGCTTAGTGAGAGATTAGAAAACTGGGATCTGGAAAGAGTTTCTCTAATGGATAAAGTAATTTTATCTACTGCAATTGCAGAACTTGATAACTTTGCTTTCACCCCTTCAAGAGTTATTATTAATGAATATATTGAGATTGCTAAAGTATTTGCAACGGACCGTTCAAATATTTTCATTAATGGTATTTTAGATAAATATTGTAAAGATCAAAATAGAATATAAAATGAAAAAGACGTTATCAATTATCGCCTTGTCAATTATAGGCTTTGGTTTAGTTTCATGTAAAAAAGAAAACAAAGAAACTCAAAGCCCTGAAACTATCGTTGCTGATTCTGCAACTGCTGGAACTCCAGTAATTACAGATTCTACTGCTGCTCCTATTGCAGGTGAAGCCACTGCACCGATTTCTAACGAGCCATCTACTTCTATTGCTTTATCTGAAAGCAACTTCGATTTTGGAAAGATCAAAAAAGGAGACAAAGTAGAGCACGTGTATGAAGTTACCAATACAGGAAAAAATCCTTTGATTATTTCTGAAGTAAAGCCTGGATGTGGATGTACTGCTCCTGACTTTACAAAAGAGCCTATCATGCCTGGTAAAAAAGGAAAAATTACGTTGCATTTTGACTCTTCAAACTTTGACGGAAACGTTCAAAAGTATGCAGATGTTTTTGCAAACGTAGAAAAAGCACCAATTAAATTAACGTTCACGGCGAACATTCAACCATAATAATATGTTGACATTATTTTTACAGGCACAAGGATCTTCACCAATGATGCTGATCATGATGGGTGTGATGTTTGTAGGGTTTTACTTTCTGATGATAAGACCTCAGATGAGAAAACAGAAGCAGGAAAAAAACTTTCAGGAAAACCTTAAGGTAGGAACTAGAGTTGTTCTTACATCTGGTCTTCACGGAAGGATTGCTCAGGTTCAGGATGATGGTTTTGTAATCGAAACATTATCAGGAAAACTGAAATTTGAGAAAGCAGCTGTTTCCAGAGAAATGACAGAAAGTCGTTTTGGAGATAAAGCAAAAACTGCTGATAAGAAAGAAACTGTTACAACAACTGAAGAGAATAAATAATTCAGTTTAAAAAATACCAGTTGCGGCGGGTGAACGAAGTTCACCCGCCGCAACTTTTTTATGTTCTATACTTTTAAAAAAGAAATTATCTTTGCCCCATGAATCCAAATACAAACAAAACTGTTCTTATCCTTGGTGCTAATTCAGACGTGGCAAAGCAATGCATCAAGCAATATCTCGAAAAAGGATTTTCAGTGATGGCAGCTTCCAGAAATACAAAATCTCTGGTGGATTTTATTCAGACCAATAATCTGGATCAATCGAAGTGTTCAGTTTTGTATTTTGATGCCGCTGATTTTGATTCTCATCAGAAATTTTATTCAGAACTTTTCGTAAAGCCTCATATCGTTGTTTATGCTGCTGGTTTCCTGGTAGATAATCAAAAAGCACTGACTGATTTTAAAGGCGCGAAGCAGATGATGGAAGTTAATTATATGGGTGGAGTTTCTATTCTCAGTATTATTGCCATGGATAAAAGTAATAGTAATCTGGAAAGAATCATTGGATTGTCTTCATTATCAGGGGTGAGAGGGCGAAAAAGTAATTTTGTTTACGGAAGTACAAAAGCCGCTTTCACACAATATCTGGCAGGTTTAAGACAGGAGTTAGCTTCCCGTAAAATAGCGGTTAATGCCTTGGTTATAGGCTATATCAGGACAAAGATTAATGAGGGATTGGAACTGAATGAATCCTTGATAATGGAGCCGGACTACGTGGCGAAATTTATCGTTAATGCCGGAAATTCTTTCACCATCGTTCCCAATTTTAAATGGAAAATAATTTATCATATTCTTAGGCTTTTACCGGAAAGTCTAGCTGCGAAACTTCCTTAATTAAAAGGATGAGAAATAATGTTTTTTAAATGTAAAAAACAATTACTCCCATTTTCTATTTATATGTTTCAAATTACAATGAATTGTTGTTGTTTAATAAATAAGAAATTTTAATCTTTGGAAAATCGACTTCGGTATTTTTTTTGTTATTATAGAAAACAAATTATTTCTTCCCGGCAAGAAATTTCTAAAATGATCATTGGTAAAGCGGAAACAATCTGTTCTGCTATCAATCTATTTTCAGTTATAAAATACTATTGACTTTAACTCTAAAGGTTAGGGTTAGATTTTCTTTTGAAAACAGATTGTGTTTTTGTTCAATTTCATTTTAAAATCCTTTTTTTGCCAAGGAAATTAATAGGCTAGTATAAAAATAAGTAGTATATAAAATGGACGATTTAAAATTGAACAACATTCAGCAACATTGGGATACCTTAATTTCTTCAGCAATTTCATGGGCACCAAGAATTTTTACGGCAGTAGTTTCTGCATTACTGATTTATCTGATTGGCTCATGGATGATAAGAATGATTAAGAAGCTTGCCGCAAAAGGATTCCAAAAACGTAATATGGAAGCCTCATTGCAGCATTTTCTTTTAAATATTATCAATTGGGCTCTTAATATTCTACTTTTTATTGTTGTAGTAACTCAATTAGGAGTACAAACCTCAGCGTTTGTTGCCATGATTGGTGCGGCTGGTTTAGCAGTAGGTCTAGCGTTGCAGGGATCTTTGACCAATTTTGCAGGAGGAATTCTTATATTATTATTAAAACCATTTAAAATAGGAGACTTTATCTCTACCAATTCTGGTGTTTCAGGAACAGTACAGGCGATAGATATTTTTCATACGAAGTTGGTCACCCCGCAAAACCACTTAATTGTTATTCCAAATGGAGTAGTTTCAAACAATAGCATTACTAATTTTACCCAGTTAGGTACCCGAAGAACATCATTAGATATTGGGGTTGCCTATGACGCTGATCTTAAGAAGACAAAAGACATATTAATGGGGGTCATTAATAATAATGAATTTGCTCTTACGGATCCTGCGCCACAGGTAGTGGTAACAACGCTTGGAGATAGTGCAATCAATTTATCAATAAGAGTGAGTTCTTCTACAGAGAACTTTTGGAAAATGAATGAGGAACTTATCATTGATTGTAAAGAAGCCCTTGATAAAGCGGGAATTGGAATTCCATTTCCACAAAGAGATGTTCATGTTTATAATAAACAATCAATATAACTCTGATTTCAAATAATAAAAAAACCTGTATGTTATTAATACAGGTTTTTTTCTTTCATCAATAAAAGACTTTGTTGTCAAATGACAATTGTTTTTATCTGTAGCTTTTATATCTTTATATTTCCGCAATTTGTGGGTGAAAGCTATGGAAGAACTTTTTAATTATATCAAGAAATTTGGGCTGCTGAATGAGCAGGATGAGTTACTCATTGCTGAGGGGATTCAGGAGGTTTCTGTACGTAAAGGAGAAGTTTTTGTTGAAGCAGGAAAGGTAAGTCAGAAGATTGCTTTTGTGAAAGAGGGGGTCTTCCGGTCTTTGTATTATAATAAGCAAGGGGATGATTTTACCCGTTACTTTATTTATGAAGGACGGTTTATCGGAGATTTTCAAGGATTTACAGATCAGCTGCCTGCCCACGAATATATTGAAGCCATTACAGATGCGGTACTCCTCGTTATTGATTTAAGGCATTTTAAAACGCTTGAAGAAAAGATTGCTATCTGGCCTGTTTTATTTGCAAGAATTCATGGTTTTGTAGCGGAGAATAAACTTAAGGTGGCAAGCATCATGCTTAATCAGGATGCAAAAGCCCGTTATACTCATTTTCTCAATCATTATCCAGGACTTGCCAACAGAGTTCCACAATCTATGCTGGCTTCTTATCTGGGGGTTACTCCATCTTCGCTAAGCCGAATCAGAAGAAACATTCTATAGAATTATAAGGGCAGTTAAGATCCGCAAAATTTCACTATTATCCATAAAGTTGGTCTTTTAAGCATTCAGTAGCAGTGTGCTTTAATTGTTCATAAACATCAATAATAAGTACTTTTTATATCCTACATTATACAAGTTAGTCCTTTTTGCCAAATGACAATGGTCTCCCTTTTAAACCTCCATAGCTTTGCATCATAAAATATAAATATATGGATATCGTATTAGGATTGCAGTGGGGTGATGAGGGAAAAGGAAAGTTTATTGATCTGATCAGTGAAAATTATGACATTACAGCACGTTTTAATGGAGGTTCCAATGCTGGGCATAGTATAGAACGAAATGGACAGAGAATTACGCTTAAAATGATTCCTTCGGGAATTTTTATGAAGAATGTTCTGAATGTTATTGGGACAGGAACTGTTCTAGATCCTATAAGTTTTAAAAAAGAAATTTTAAACCTTAAGGTGTTTGACGGAACTATTCAGCCGGAAAAAAATATAATCATTTCCCGAAAAGCACATTTTGTACTACCTACCCATAAACTTTTGGATATTTTCATGGAGGAAAGCCCAGAGTATACAACAATTGGGACAACGAAAAATGGTATTGCACAGGCTTATTCAAATAAAATATTAAGACAAAACCTAAGAGTTGGAGATCTGTTTTCCCCAGATTTTAAGAGTAGGGTAGAGCAGGTAATGGAAAGGGAATACCGATTTATTGCCGGAGGAAATAGGGAACTGCCATCTCTTGAGTCCATTACCAACGAATTTTTTGAAGCGGTAGAATTTCTAAAGCAATTTAATATTACGGAAACAGAAATTGTTTTGAACAAAGCTTTGTCTGATGGTAAAACAATATTGGGTGAAGGTTCCCAGGCTGCAATGCTGGATATTGATCATGGTACCTATCCTCACGTAACCTCTTCTTCAACAACAGCTGCAGGGGCTTGTAGCGGATTAGGTATATCACCGAAAAAAATAGGTGATATCTATGGTATTGCAAAAGCTTATTGTACAAGAGTGGGTAACGGTGTATTTCCTACCGAGCTTTTTGATGAGCTAGGTAATGAAATAAGAATAAAAGGGAATGAATTTGGTTCCAATACAGGACGTCCCAGAAGAATTGGCTGGCTAGATCTGCCTGCTTTAAAATATGCAGTAATGATCAACGGTGTTACACAGTTAGTACTTACTAAGGCTGATGTCTTAAGCGGATTGAAATCGGTAGCGATTTGTACACACTATGAACTGGAGGACGGAACCATTCAGTCTGTTTCCGGAATACTTCCAGAAACTGCTAAACCAATCTTAAAATGGATGAATGGCTGGAATGCAGATCTTTCAATTATTGAAGAACCGACTTCGCTTCCACAAGAACTAATAGATTTTCTTTCATTTCTGGAAGAAGAATTGAGAGTTCCTGTGACTTATCTTTCTACAGGTCCGGGAAGAGAACAGATATTGAAAATGAAATAATTTTCTATAAGTATAAAAGCGGGAATTATTTTCCGCTTTTATTTTTCCCAGTTTTTTATAAATTCCAGATCAAGATAATAGTTGGTAGGAATGTATTTGTCAAAGTAAACTTTTGTTGAGGTGTAATGTTGAAAAATTTCGTTTAATTTCGTCTTATCAATATTTGTAAAAGCTGTGAGTGTTAGTAATGAATCGTTTTTAATGTATTCAATGGTAATTTTGGATTTTACACACTCAATACCTTCTTTATTATAGAAAATGTTGGCATAATCATTTTGATCTTTACCCACTCCAAAAACATAGTTCTCTATCATGCAGTGACTCAACTCTACATTTTCAAAGATTTTGTGACGTTTTATATCTTGAATAACAATGTCTTTATTAAAATTTTCAAGAGGAAACCCTTTTTCACTTTCAATAATCGAATGAATATAATAGTAAATAGGAGCAAGGATAAGAATTCCGATTACAAAATAGCCAGCCTTAAAATCTAAACTACTTTTATATTTTGAATAACCAATTCCGTGATAAAAACAAAGGAGGCCAACCAGCCAAATTATCGCGATTGCCCATTTCCATGGTGTCCATTTTTTATTTTTCGGAAGCGGATTACTTATCTTTTCTTCGGATTTATTCATCTGTTGAATTTTCTATTTAGATATAAAAAAAGCGGGGCAAATACCCCGCTTTAAATTTATGCTTTTAAATTTAATTTCAGTTCAAGTTCATCGAGCTGTGCGTCAGCAATAGAAGCCGGTGCGTCGATCATTACATCACGACCTGAGTTATTCTTAGGGAATGCGATATAATCCCTGATCACTTCGTTTCCATCAAGGATAGCCACTAAACGGTCAAAACCGAATGCCAAACCTCCATGTGGTGGTGCTCCGTACTTAAAGGCATTCATCAGGAATCCGAACTGAGCCTCAGCTTCTTCTTTGGTAAATCCTAATAAATCAAACATTTTAGATTGTAGGTCTCTGTCAAAAATTCTGATAGATCCACCCCCAATTTCGTTTCCGTTCAGTACCATATCATAAGCGTTCGCTCTTGCTTTACCAGGATCTGTTTCCAATAAGTGAATATCTTCCGGTTTTGGAGAAGTGAAAGGGTGGTGCATTGCGTGGTATCTTTCAGTATCTTCATCCCATTCCAATAGAGGGAAATCAACTACCCAAAGTGGTGCAAACACATTTCCTTTTCTTAATCCCAAACGGTTTCCAAGTTCCATTCTCAATGCAGAAAGCTGGGCTCTTACCTTATTTTCGTTTCCTGAAAGAATTAACATTAAGTCACCTTCTTTTGCTCCAAATTTTTCAATGATCTTAGAAAGGTCTTCTTCATTGTAGAACTTGTTTACAGATGAGGTTTTTACTCCATCATTCTGGAATTTTGCCCAAACCATTCCTGAAGCTCCAACCTGAGGACGTTTTACCCAGTCTACAAGTTCATCAATCTGCTTTCTTGTATATTCTGCACACCCTTCAACATTAATCCCGACAACCAGTTCTGCCTCATCAAATATTTTAAAGTCTTTTCCTTTTACAAGTTCATTAAGCTCAATAAACTCCATCCCGAAACGGATATCCGGCTTGTCATTTCCATATTTTCTCATCGCATCTGCGAAAGTCATTCTTGGGAAATATCCGAATTCCTGACCTGTAATATCCTTTATAAGGGTTTTGGTCATTCCTTCAAATACATTCATTACATCTTCCTGATCTACAAAAGCCATTTCACAGTCTATTTGTGTAAATTCCGGCTGTCTGTCTGCTCTTAGGTCCTCATCACGGAAACATTTTACAATCTGGAAATACTTATCCATTCCACCTACCATCAAAAGCTGCTTGAAAGTTTGTGGAGACTGAGGTAAAGCGTAAAACTGTCCAGGATTCATTCTGCTTGGTACAACAAAGTCTCTTGCTCCCTCAGGAGTAGATTTGATTAAAACAGGAGTTTCTACTTCAATGAAACCTTCATCAGATAAATAATTTCTTACTTTCTGAGCCATTTTGTGACGTAAAATCAATTTATCCTTTACCGGATTTCTTCTGATATCCAGGTAACGGTATTTCATTCTTAATTCCTCACCACCGTCGGTTTCATCTTCAATGGTAAATGGAGGAAGTTGTGAATCGTTAAGAATTGTTAGTTTCTCAACTAAAATTTCAATTTCTCCTGTAGGAATATTAGGGTTTTTACTTACTCTTTCAATGACTTTTCCGGTAGCCTGAATTACAAATTCACGCCCCAATTTTTTAGCTTCTTCCATCAATTGTGCCGAAGAACGATCCTGGTCAAGAACCAATTGGGTAATTCCGTAACGATCTCGAAGATCTACCCAAATCATAAATCCTTTATCACGGATAGTCTGTACCCATCCTGATAGTGTAACTTCTTCATTCAGATTTTTCAGAGATAGCTCTCCGTTTGTGTGCGATCGAAACATAATTATTTGTTTAAAGTTCAATGTTTAAGGTTCAGCCTCGAACCTTTTTTTTCGTTGGCAAAGATAAGATTTTTACAGGTTTTATAAATAAAAAAAACTCCCTTTCGGAAGTTTTTGAATATTGTTTTTTGATTTTTTAGTTCGTGTTACCACCTCTGGCAATTAATAATTTTACAGTCTCAGGATTTTTTCCTATCTCTGCCAATTCAAGTGGTGTTTGGTTTTGGCATTTCTTATTCACATTTACCTTATTGTCTAATAGAAAAGCTATAAGAGTGTTTTTCCCGGATAATGCACTGAAACCAAGTGGAGAAAACGATTCGTTTCCTACCATGAAACACTTATTATAATCCCCTGGGGTAAACTGCTTTTTAAATGTTGCAATATCATCAGAATGAATGGATTTCATTTTGTCCTGAGTCATTTTCTGAGCTGACAGCATATTGGCAGATGCTAAAATTCCAAAAAGAAAAATTGTAGAGATTATTTTTTTCATAAGAATTATTTTTAAGAATGTACAAATCTAATTAATTTTTATTATCATTTGCCAAGTTTTAGTAATAAATGGATTTGTATTTTTGAATTTATATAAATTATTGATTGACAAATGACAAAATATGTTGACTTTTTGAAAAAAGCCTTTAGCGGTGAAGAAACCGATCTTACAAAGGTTAATATTAGAAGTGCTGTTCTTCTTTTAGCGATCCCGATGATGCTGGAAATGGCTATGGAATCAGTATTTGCCTTAGTTGATCTCTACTTTGTAGGACACTTGAAAGAGAGTGGTTTTGCTATTCAAACAGTGGGACTTACAGAATCTGTCCTTTCCATCATGTATTCCATTGCTATTGGGATGAGTATGGCTGCAACTGCTTTGGTAGCACGGAGAATTGGTGAAAAAAATCCGGAACAGGCATCCAGAAGTGCAGCACAGGTTTTGATGGTGTCGTTTGCCATAACTTTGGTTTTAAGTTTATTTGGGGTAATCTATGCGGAGGAAATTCTGATACTTATGGGGTCGAAACCGGAAGCTGCAGCCTATGGAAAAGACTTTACACGGATTATGATGGGTAGCAGTACAATTATAATGCTTTTATTTCTCATCAATGGTATTTTCCGAGGGGCAGGAAATGCAATGATTGCCATGAAAAGTTTATGGATCGCCAATATTGTGAACATTATCCTTTGTCCTGTTTTGATAAAAGGATGGGGACTTATTCCTGCATTGGGACTTACGGGTGCGGCACTGGCAACTACAATAGGTAGAAGCATAGGGGTGATTTACCAGCTGTATCATCTTTTAGTGGCAGATACCCAAATTCGTATTAAACTGGATTATTTTAAACCCAAGTATGATTTGATTGGATCTATCATAAAAATTGCAACTCCCGGGATTTTTCAGTTTGTGATTGCTTCATGCAGCTGGATTTTTCTTGCTGAGCTGGTCGCGACTACAGGAGGTGAAAATGCTTCAGCGGGCTATCAGACTGCATTAAGATTAATGATGTTCTTTATACTTCCCGCCTGGGGATTAAGTAATGCTGCTTCTACATTGGTGGGACAGAATATGGGAGCCAATGAAATGCTTCGGGCAGAACAATCTGTGATGAAGACTGTGAAATATAACGTGGTTTTCATGCTGGTTGTAAGCTTGATATTTATTTTTTTTGGTAACTTTTTAGTTGGCTTTTTTACCAAGGAAATAGAGATCAAAGACTTTGCTGAAAATGCTCTTCATATTATGAGCATTGGTTTTATTTTTTATGGAGTTGGAATGGTGATGATTAATGCTTTCAATGGAGCAGGAGATACCTGGACGCCAACATGGGTCAATCTTTTTGGATTCTGGCTGTTTCAGATTCCCTTGGCTTATTTTCTTTCAAAATATATGGAAATGGGACCAAAAGGAGTTTTTATCTCAATTCCGGCAGCAGAGACACTGATTACCATCGTAGCTTTTATTTTGTTTAAAAGAGGAAAGTGGAAAACAGTAAAGGTTTAAAGAACTAAATACAGAAAGAAATGCATTACTGTAAAGATGATTAGGAGCAAATTTTTACTTATTTTATAAAACTTTAACAGCTTAATTCTTTGTGTTTTAAGATGATATTTCCTAAATTCGTAGTAACAACAAATAGGTATTACTATGGGAAAAGGAGACAAAAAATCAAGAAGAGGTAAGATCAATTCCGGAAGTTATGGAAAAAGAAGACCTAAAAAGACTTCAAAATCTGTTGTAGCAGTAGAAGAGAAGTCTAAAAAGTAAGCCCCATAAAAAAGACCAAAGAGATATTCTTCGGTCTTTTTTTATTAAAAATTAAATTAACTATTTTCCAAAAATATTTCCTAGGATACCTCCTAATCCGCCTTGTTGCTGCTGATTTCCACCACCGCCAAGTACACTTCCTAATATATCATTCAAAGGGTTACCTGATGATTGAGATTGTCCACCACCCAAAACACTTCCAAGAATGTCATTCAAAGGATTAGATTGTTGAGTTTGAGCCTGGCTGGAAGCATTTCCCAGGATTCCTCCTAAAAGATCTCCTAAGCCTCCTGCACCAACATTGCTTTGTTGTTTTTGTTGACCAATATATCCCATTACTACGGGCGCCAACATGGCAAGAATAGGTCCGATTTTATCTATTGAAATTCCAGTGTTTTGTGATAACTGGTTTTCTACAGTACTCTTTTGTCCACCAAAAATATGGTCAAGAATAGAACCCCCTTCCGCTTGTCTTGCTTCAATTTGTGAAGGATCATTTAAGATACTTCCATTATGATCTTTATCAAGTGCACTGTTTAAAGCTTCAGCTTCTTTTGCATCTTGCGATTTATTTCTAAGATAAGAAATGATAAGAGGGGTAGCAACGGCCAATAGAGCAATTACTTGATTTCTATTGATTCCGAATTTGTTTTCAGCCTGTTCAGCAACCTGGTTGCTGGTATTCCCTGTAAGTAGGTCAAGTAAGCTCATTGTTTGTGTTTGTTTAATGTATTAATTAAACCAAAGTTATCAAAAAATATGCCTCCCAAAATATTTTGGATTCATAATTAGTGTTAAAGTTTTCGGATCTGCTCTTCAGTATAACCTTTGCTTTTCAAGACCTTTATGTATTCCAGGGCACTGAAGGTCATCCAATGGATAGGTTCAGGAGCAACTTTTTTATCAATGGTAAATTCAAGGATGCCGGCATTATTGTTCATCCATGGTAGCAAGTAATAGTTTAGACCTCCCTTATACTTTTTAAATGCATGGGCTTCTTTCCCTTTTTCTGTAGAGAGCGCAATATTATAGCAGAAAACATATCCCAAGGGAATAAGCAGACAGATCCATGACACTTTTTTGAATGAAGCGTATTTTGCTGAAGACAGTCCGTATCCGATGGAAAGCGCAAAAATAATATTGAAAGGGATAAAGAAAACATAATTGTCCGAAACAATATAAAATGTGGAAAAACCATACACCAAGACAGCTGCAACAAAGAATACATAAAACATTTTTTTGTTTAAGCGATATAGCAAAGCAATTCCTGCGATTCCGAAAAATATAAAAATATTGAAGTTATAAACAAGGTAGGTAAAAGATAAAAGGAAGTCTTTTATCAATTGTATCGGTGTCTGTTTTAGTGAATCCTGAACCCAGGTTCCCTGATCTGAAGAGTAAGGGGATTTGAAAGGTAATCCCTGTGCAATATTCAGGATAAATAGGGATGAAAATAATACAATAAAAAGAGCAAACGATGAATACATATACCTTTTTTCTTCTTTGAAATAAAATAAGAAAAGAAGCAAGGCAGGAATCAGCAAAATGTTCTGAATATGTACCCACAGACTGACTCCCAGGAACAAACTGCTCAGTATAATATGCACGTTCTTCTTTTCAATAAAGACTTTTGTCATAGAAAAGAAAAAAAGACTTACCCATAAAGAATTGTAGGTATATACTTCCACAATTTCAGTATTTCTCCAAAAGGAAAAACTGAAGCCAAAGACGATAGCGGCAGTAATGGCAGCCCATTCGGTCCTTGCAATACTTTTTACCGCAAGATAAATAACAGAAACCGTTGCTGCACCTGAAGTAACAACAAGAAACCGACTGGCTTCAATGGCATTAATACCTGTCAGGTTTTTAATTAAAATAGCAGTGTTAGTATATAAAAAATGACTGGTAGCCGTAGCTGTAGTTTCAAATTCACCATTTTCTACAGAAAGAACAAACCCTACACAATCAGCAAAGGGAATTTTTGTAAAACTCCCGATATAATAAATGACTGAAAAAATAAAAAATAAGACTATAGCAGATAGATATCTCTTCATTCTTAGTTCTTTACAATTGGGACATTGGAGCATGCTTCTCCAAACATCAGAGATTTTACTAAAGGTTTTAGCTGTTCTACCAACTCTATATAAGCGTTTTCAGGAATTTCTTTATCCGAACATCCTTTTACCAATACTCTTTTCCCTCTCATATCTTCAAAATCATAAGTCTGGATGGCATTGTGCATCAAAAGAACTTCAAGATCTTCGCGGTTTCCGAATACTATTTTTTTGGTAACATCAGTAATCTTTGCTGTTAATACAAAATACGCCCAAAGCGGAATAATGGTGTCCACAGAATTATAGATGTATACATAACAGTCACTGTATTCCTCAATATTGATTGCTTCTACCTTTTCACGGAAATCTTTCTCCTTCAGGATCATTTCCTGAAAAAGAAAATCCTTAAGGTCAATACCTTTTCTTTCACCCTTTGGAAGTAGAGTAGTAAGGTCAAAATTCACAAGGCCGCTTTCAGCAACTTTATTTCGGATTTCAAATTCTTCTGACATTTTTATCATTATCTTTGAACAAATTTACGAATTAAGATCAATATACATTTTAATTTGTTCTCTATCCTTACCATAGAGACCACCCATGATCCAACAATGAAAGTATTGGGATGTTTCTGATGGTCATTAAAAACAAACAAGAAAGATTTCGGAGGAAATGAAATATTACATTATTGCAGGAGAAGCTTCTGGTGATTTGCATGGAAGTAATTTAATGAAAGCCTTAAAACACAAGGATCCAGATGCAGAATTTAGATTTTGGGGTGGAGACCTGATGGCAGCTCAGGGCGGAACGTTGGTAAAGCATTACCGTGATCTTGCCTTTATGGGATTTTTGGAAGTGGTTATGAACCTAAGAACCATTTTGAATAACATCAAATTTTGTAAAGAAGATATTATTCAAAACAAACCCGATGTTTTGATTTTGGTAGATTATCCTGGTTTTAATTTAAGGATTGCCAGATTTGCCAAAGAACTTGGGATCAAGGTGATTTATTATATTTCTCCACAGCTTTGGGCATGGAAAGAGGGCAGAGTGGAAATTATCAAAAAATATGTGGATGAAATGATGGTTATTCTTCCGTTTGAAGAAGATTTTTATAGAAAACACGGCGTTCATTCCCACTTTGTAGGTCATCCTTTACTGGATGCCATTTCTGATTTAAAGGAAATCAGTATTGAGAAGTTTAAAGAAGAAAACGGACTGAACGAAAAAGAAATCATCGCACTTTTACCAGGCTCCAGAAAACAGGAAGTTGAAAAAATGCTTGAAATAATGCTTTCTGTAAGACCACATTTTAAAAATTATCAGTTTGTGATTGCCGGTGCACCAAGTCTTCCCAAGGAATTTTACCAAAAATACGTTGATGATAGTGTTCACTTTGTTTCCAATAAAACATACGATTTGTTGAGGTGCTCAAAAGCAGCTCTGGTTACTTCCGGAACTGCCACTTTGGAGACTGCTTTACTGAATATTCCTGAAGTAGTTTGTTACCGTGGAAGTAAAATTTCCTATGCCATTGCCAAAAGATTGGTAAAAAACATCAATTACATTTCTCTGGTTAATTTGATTATGGATAGAGAAGTTGTAAAGGAGTTGATTCAAAATGATTTGAATACCAAAAACCTTGTAGATGAACTTAATAAAATCATAGAGGGAGAAAAAAGAGAACAGGTTTTGAATGACTATAGCCTTTTAAGAGAAAAGCTTGGTGGTAAAGGAGCCAGTGATCACGCTGCTGAGGTGATTTTGAGCGTTTAAAAATATCTTTTTTGAGAACCTAAATTACTTTGTTAAAAATGAATTGTTTTAAGAATCTTTTATTATTCATTGTTTGTACGTTTTTTTTCTCAAATAGTTTTGCACAGCAGAACAATTCAAGAGATAAAGTTCAGATCTTTTATTATGGTTGGTATGGAAACCAGTCGATCGATGGAAGTTTACAGCATTGGAACCATGAAATAATTCCTCACTGGAGTAATCCCAAGTGGAATAATCTAGGACATTACAAAGGAGGAGATGATATAGGGGCCAATTTTTATCCGGCTTTAGGTAACTATAGTTCCAGCGAAGTAAAGATCATTAAAAAGCATATGAAGATGATGAAAGAGGCTGGGGTTGGTGTGGTTATTCTAAGTTGGCTAGGTAAAGATTCCTTTACAGATAAAAGTGTAAAGAACTATCTGGATATTGCAGATCGTTTCAACTTAAAAGTAGCTTTTCATATAGAGCCATTTTATAAAAATATTACGGAGCTTCGGGACCAGCTTTCATATCTGGTAAAAACCTATTCTAAGCATCCTGCTTTTTACAAAAAGGATGGGAAACCTCTGTACTACGTATATGATAGTTATAAAATTGCTCCGGAAGAATGGTCAAAACTCTTGTCCAAAGATGGAGAGAAGACAGTTCGAAATACAGAGCTAGATGCTGTTTATATTGGACTGTGGGTTGAGAAAAACGATTCTGTTTTTTTTGATAAAGCCAGTTTTGATGGGTTTTACACCTACTTTGCCAGTGAGGGATTTGTTTTTGGTAGTACTACTTCTAATTGGGATTTTCTTTCCAACTATGCAAAGGAGCATCATCTTATCTTTATACCTTGTGTAGGCCCTGGATATTCTGATACAAGAATACGACCTTGGAATGAAGCCAATTTTAAAAGCAGGGACAACGGTAAATACTACGAAAGGATGTTTGATGCTGCTGTAAAAGTAAATCCGGAGTTTATTGGAATTACATCATTTAATGAATGGCATGAGGGAACACAAATAGAACCTGCTATTCCTAAAAAGGCTGAGAATTTCACATATGAAGATTATGGTAGTGATCCATGGTTTTACATTAAAGAAACTAAGCAATTGACCGATAAATTTTTGAAAACAAGATGAATTTAAATTTTTTATTGCAAACCCTATTGTTTGCGGTAAAAAAATAAGCGTTCTATTGCTCTGTTTAATAAGAGCAGATATGGTTATTTAGCAATCATAGAGCTTATATTCAATTGATTAATTTCCTACTTTGGAGATGTAATTAATTGATTTTGAATAGGCAACCTATCTTTATTTTAGCCATATGCTTTATCCTTGGAATTTTTTTTCAGGACAGAATTTTGTTGGAAAAAAATGCAGTCTATGGGGTGGGAGTCATTAGCCTCTGCCTTTTAATCTCAATGTTTTTTCAGTCTTATTTTTTTCATAAAATCAGAGCCATTTTGCTGGGGTTGCTATTCTTTGGAACAGGTATTATACTTCATTTTTATAATACTGGTTCTGCATATGCGGAAGGACCTGTAAAAAAGAAAGAAACAGTTACTTTTAAAATTTCTCAGAAATTAAATTCTACTGAGAAATATCGAAAGTATGATGGGGAAGTACAGGCAGGATCAATGAACTTTAACTCTATTCTTTATCTTCCAAAAGATAGTGAGGAGCTGGACTTTACACACTATTATCAAGCAGAAGCCTACATTACAAGACCTCATCACCCACAATATGATTTTCAGTTTGACTATGCCTGTTATTTGAAAAGGAAAAATATTGAATATCAGATCTATTTTTCAAAGAAAATACTTTCTGTAGAAAGAAATGATATGAATTTTACAGATTATATAAAACAGCATAGGCTCAACGTTCTGAAGAAAATTGATAAAGCAGGAATATCCGGAAAAACCAGGGAGTTTTTAAAAGGAATTATTCTTGCAGACAGAACGGAAATGGATGCAGACACAGTACAGGATTTCAACAGATCAGGATTGGTGCATTTTTTGGCAATTTCAGGAACTCATATCGTTGTGATCTTCGGGATCTTTTACTTTTTGATCGTTCGCTTTACTCCTTTACAGTTCAGGAAATATGCTGTGATTTCAAGCTTAGGATTTATCTGGTTGTTTGCTGCTTTTATTGGCTTTGGGAATTCTGTGTTGAGGTCCTGCATCATGCTGAGTGTTTATTTTATCTTCGTATTGCTTCAGAGAAAACCGGATTTACTTCACTCATTAGCACTATCAGCATTTGTTATTCTGATTTTGGATACCCAGCAGCTTTTTGATGTTGGGTTTCAACTGAGCTTTGCTGCGGTACTGGGGATATTTTGGTTAAATCAACCCCTGCTAAAATATTTTCCAAAACCAGATCATTATTTTAAGAAATTGATTTTTAATACAATTACAATATCCCTTTCTGCCCAATTGGCCACTCTTCCTTTGGTTTTGTATTATTTTCATCAATTTTCCCTTGTTTCCATTATTGCTAATTTTATCATAGTTCCTTTTTCTGAAATAATTATTGTCTTTTCATTCCTAATGACAGCTCTTATTGCCCTTGGAATTAATTTTATATTTATAGATAAAGTGTATGACTTCATTATTCAGATTTTATTGAGGGTCATTCACTGGTTTGCGGAGGTAGATTTATTATTTATTAAAAATATTCCGATGAATCTGACTGAAGTATTGGCTGTATTAGTGATCTTATATTGGCTAAGACCAATGATTCTAAAATTTAACTTTAAAAATGGCATCAATTTGACAATGGCTTGTTTGTTCTTTTTCATGATAAGGATGGGATTTGATATTTTTGAAAATCAAAAAGAAGAAATACTGCTGCATACCTTTAATAAAAGTAAAATTGTTTCTCTAAAAAAAGGAAGTAAAGCCTGTTTTTGGATTCCGGATATAGCAGACCAGGAAAAGGTTTCACGATTTATTGTTGCTCCTTATTGCTCCTCGCGAAGAATAGATGATTTTGAAATAAAAATAATTCCCCCATCGACTCAAAAAATAGTTTTCAGAGATCATATCTACGAAATAAAATAAGGTTTTCTCTTTTTTTTATTTTCCTTTATTTTATAATATGCTGCGATCTTATTTAGAAAGATTACAAACTGCCTAATTGTGAGATTTCTCACTTTTCGATATTGTTAACATTTCTTAATTTTGTGGGAAATTCAAATTTAAACTTATATGGCAGGTTTAACGAGTTCTACGATAGGTAGAAAATACGCTATGGCATTATCAGCTATGTTTTTGCTGATTTTTCTTATACTGCATTTGACAACCAATTTGTTATCAGTCCTGAACAGGGATGCTTTCAATACAGCATCTGACTTTATGGGCTATAATCCTTTTGTGCAGTTCTTAATGCAGCCTATTCTTGGTTTTGCAGTAATTTTCCATTTTGCGATGGGGTTTGTACTGGAGATCAAGAATAATAAAGCACGTCCGGTAAAGTATGCATCTAACAACGCTTCTGTGAATTCTTCATGGATGTCTAGAAATATGATTATTTCTGGAGCTGTTGTGTTGGCTTTCTTGGCGCTTCACTTATATGATTTCTGGCTACATGAAATCACTTACAAGTATGTTGATGGAACTGCTCCTGATGCAGAACGTTTCTGGCCGGAACTTCATGAAAAGTTTGCTGATCTTTGGAGAGTGGCTTTATATGTGATCTCTTTTGTATTATTGGGGTTACACCTGGCTCACGGATTCCAGTCTTCATTCCAGTCAATTGGAGCAAGACATCCAAAGTATACGCCGGTAATTAAGGCTTTTGGGAAGTGGTATTCAATCCTTATTCCTGCAGGATTTATCATCGTTGCAGTTTTTCATTTTGTAACTCAATAATATCAATATACTAGTATGAGTAAGTTAGATTCAAGAATTCCAGCGGGTCCTCTAAAGGATAAATGGAAAAATCATAAAGACCATATGAACCTTGTTGCACCAAACAACAGAGATAAGATTGATATTATTGTTGTTGGTACAGGTTTAGCAGGTGGTTCTGCTGCTGCAACTTTAGCAGAGCAGGGATATAATGTAAAAGCATTTTGCTACCAAGATTCTCCAAGAAGAGCACACTCTATTGCGGCTCAAGGAGGTATTAACGCAGCTAAAAATTATCAGGGAGACGGTGACTCTACTTACAGATTGTTCTACGATACCATCAAAGGTGGTGACTACAGAGCGAGAGAGGCTAACGTTTACAGATTAGCTGAAGTTTCTGCAAATATTATCGACCAGTGTGTTTCTCAGGGAGTCCCTTTCGGTAGAGATTACGGCGGTCAGTTAGATAACCGTTCATTTGGTGGGGTTCAGGTAAAAAGAACTTTCTATGCTAAAGGACAAACAGGTCAGCAGTTATTATTAGGTGCATATTCTTCAATGAGCCGTCAGATCGGTAAAGGTAGAATCAAGATGTATAATCGTCATGAAATGCTAGACCTTGTAATTGTTGACGGAAAAGCAAGAGGAATCATCGCAAGAAACCTGGTAACAGGTGAAATCGAAAGACATTCTGCTCACGCTGTTGTGATTGCTTCAGGAGGTTACGGAAACGTATATTTCCTTTCTACAAACGCAATGGGTTCAAACGTTTCCGCAGCTTGGAAGATTCACAAAAAAGGAGCTTACTTCGCAAACCCTTGCTATGTACAGATTCACCCGACTTGTATTCCTGTTCACGGAACGCAGCAGTCTAAATTAACCTTGATGTCTGAATCATTAAGAAACTCAGGAAGAATTTGGGTTCCTAAGAAAATTGAAGATTCAGTTGCGATCAGAGACGGTAAATTAAGACCTGAAAATATTAAAGAAGAAGATAGAGATTATTATTTAGAGAGAAGATATCCTGCATTCGGAAACTTGGTGCCTAGAGACGTTGCATCTAGAGCGGGTAAAGAAAGATGTGATGCTGGGTTCGGAATCGAAAATAATGAAACGAAAGAAGGTGTTTACTTAGATTTCTCTACAGAAATCATTAAAAAAGGTAAAGAAGCCGCTATCGAAAAACATATTCACAATCCTACAGATCAGCAGATCTATGATTTAGGAAAAGCTTGGATCGAAGAGAAATACGGTAACTTATTCGTAATGTACGAAAAGATTACTGCTGATGATCCTTATAAAACTCCAATGAAAATCTATCCTGCAGTTCACTATACAATGGGTGGTGTATGGGTTGATTATAACCTTCAGTCTACAATCCCGGGATGTTTCGTAATTGGTGAAGCTAATTTCTCTGATCACGGGGCAAACAGACTGGGAGCTTCTGCTTTGATGCAAGGTTTGGCAGACGGATATTTCGTACTTCCTTATACGATTGCAGATTACCTTTCAGCAGACATCAGAACAGGTGCAATTCCTACAAACTCTGCAGATTTTGATAAAGCTGAAAAAGAAATTAAAGATAAAGTTGATTTCTTCTTAAATAATAAAGGAACTTATTCAGTAGATCATTTCCACAAAAAATTAGGACACATCATGTGGAATAAGGTAGGAATGGGAAGAACTCCTGAAGGTTTGAAAGAAGCTATTGCTGAAATTGCTCAGGTGAAAAAAGAATTCTGGGCAGACGTGAAGGTTCCTGGTGATGCTGAAGGAATGAACACTGAGCTTGAAAAAGCATTCAGAGTGGCAGATTTTATTGAGCTTGGACAATTGATGGCTATCGATGCTTTACACAGAAACGAATCTTGTGGTGGACACTTCAGAGAAGATCATGCTACTTCAGAAGGTGAGGCAGAAAGAGATGATGTTAACTTTAAATATGTTGGAGCTTGGGAATATCAAACAGATGATATCACAACAGAAGTTCTGCATAAAGAAGACTTGATCTACGAAAACATTGAAGTTAAAGCAAGAAGTTACAAATAATCTCCAACCTATAAAAAAATAATTATGAGTGCAAAAAAAGGCCTTCATCTTACCCTAAAAATTTGGAGACAAAAAAATAGCAAAACTAAAGGTCAGTTCGAGACCTACAAAATATCAGATGTTTCTACAGACTCTTCTTTCTTAGAAATGTTAGATATTTTGAACGAAAATATCATTAACGAAGGAAAGGAACCTATCGCTTTCGATCACGACTGTCGTGAAGGAATCTGCGGAATGTGTTCCCTTTACATCAACGGTAGAGCACACGGTCCGGATACAGGTATTACAACTTGTCAGCTTCACATGAGAATGTTCAAAGACGGTGAAACGATCGTTATTGAACCTTGGAGAAGTGCTGCTTTCCCAGTTATTAAAGACTTAATGGTAGACAGAAGCGCATTCGACAGAGTAATGGCTGCAGGAGGTTTTATTTCTGTAAATACATCTGGTAATACGCTGGATGCTAATGCAATCCCGGTTCCTAAAGAAGATGCAGACAAGGCAATGGATGCTGCTGCTTGTATTGGATGTGGAGCTTGTGTAGCTACGTGTAAAAACGGATCTGCAATGTTATTCGTTGGAGCTAAAGTTTCTCAGTATGCTTTATTACCTCAGGGTAGAGTAGAAGCTAAGAGAAGAGTTTTGAATATGGTGAAAGCTATGGACGAAGAAGGATTCGGTAACTGTTCAAATACCGGTGCTTGTGAAATTGAATGCCCTAAAGGTATTTCTCTTGAGAACATCGCAAGAATGAATAGAGAATACATGGCTGCTCTTGTAGATCAAGGATAGAATTGATTCAAAATAGATAAAAAACGCCTTCATTTTGGAGGCGTTTTTTTTATGCAGGCTGTTGAGTTGTTAAAGTTTGTTAACTTATTGTCAGAACTTAGGTTTTCTTTATTTAATAAGTATATATTTGGAGGGTAGTTGAATTGTATTGAAAACATATATTTCAATTAACATTTTGCTGAAAAAAATGACAGATAAAGTAATTAAAATGTCCCTTTTGATCAGTAATAATGAAATTTTAAAAAAAAATAATTAGTGTGAATTAAGAAGCCCTAAAAAGCGTATTTTTGTGTAATATTAAAAATTGAAATGAAAAAATATCTTTTATTGTTTATCATTGCGGTTTTCGTGATGTCTTGTTCAAAAAAAGTAGAAGTAAAAGGAAAAATTACCGGAAGCTCACCATTAGAAAGAATTGAGTTCGTTGAAGCTTCAGGAGTAGGAACCTTACCTTTAATTAATATAGGTTTAGATAAGGATGGTAACTTTTCAGGTAGCTTCGAAGCTCCCAAGGATGGAATGTATGTGATCAATTATGCAAATAAGCAGAATCTAATCTACCTTGAAGGGGGACAAAAAGTTAATATCTCAGGAAATGCAATGACTTTCCCGAATGAATATATTATTACCGGTGATGCGAAAAAGAACAATGACTTTCTTCAGGGGAATCAAAAGTTTTTAGCAGAATATGGTAACAAAGTTAATTTAGGACAATTAATGTCTGGTGACGAAAGTACATTCTTAAAAGGAATGCACAAAGTAGAAGCAGACATTAATAAAAATGTAGAAGACCTTGCAAAGAAAAATAATCCAAACAAAAACCTTTTGGAATGGAAGAAAAATGATGTTAAGGTAACTATTCTAAACTTACTTGCCAATTATGAAATGTCACATGGTCCAATGGCTGGAAACCCATCTTACAAAGCTTCTAAAGCTTTCAAGGATTATGAAGCACAATTGGACAATAATAAAGAGGCAATGGTGAAGTCTATTCCTCTTTACAGACAGTATTTGCTTGTAAAAATGACTCCTGACTTCCAAAAATATGCAGAAGCAAACAGTAAAGGAAAAACGGGAGTTACTACTTCGGAAATGTTTGCTCAATATTTGAAAACTAAAAACGATTTGCCACAGATTGCAAAAGATTATCTTTTAGCATTTGTAATGGCTCAGTCAGATATTCACCCAACAACTCCTGGTGCTAATATTGACAAAATCAAAAAAATTATTGATACAGATATTAAAGATGCTACCATTAAAGCTGACCTGTTGAAAATGCAGATGGCTATTACCGGGCTTAAAATTGGTGAAGTAGCACCTGATGCTTCCTTAGTAAAACAAGATGGTAAAGCTTATAAACTTTCTGAAAACAATGGAAAACCATACATGGTATTTTTCTATGCATCTTGGAACCCTTACATTGGTGAAGCTGCAGTACCTGTTTTGAAAGAAATTGTTAATTTCTACAAATCTAAAATGAACTTCGTATTTGTAAATGTAGACGATACGAAAGATCAGTTTACAAAAACTAGTAATTCTTTATTAAAAGGAGTTCAGGGAGTAAATGCTTATGCAGAAGGAGGAATGGAATCTGATATTGCTAAAAAATATGGCGTATACGGATTCAAGTTACCTTGTTTCGTAATCATTGACAAAGATGGTAAAATTGCAAGTAGATCTCTTGTAAACCTAGGAGAACCGGAATTAGTAACGATCTTGGATAAGCTAACCGGTCTTTCAGCTCCAAAAGTAGATCCGAATATACAAATGCAACAGCAATTACAGGCTGATCCGTCTATGCAACAACAAGCAAACCCACAGCCGGCTCAAACAAAATAATAAACTTTAACACAGTATAGAAACCTTATCTTCGGATAAGGTTTTTTTTATTGTATTTTTGCAAACGAAATTAGAACTGAAAGGTTTCAAAGGTTATTAGAAAAAATAGAAAATAGAGGAAGGTATAGAGTAGAAAGATATCTTCGTCAAAAGAAATTGATATGAGAAAGAAGAAAGATGTAATTCTTGAAAATATAAAGCTTTTTGCAGCAGGAGCAAAAGGGGTAGCTATCGGAAAAACTGATGAAGGGAAAACGGTTCTGGTTTCCGGTGCGATTCCTGGAGACGTTGTAAATGCAAGAGTTAAAAAATCAAAGTCAAAATATTTTGAGGCTGAAGTAAAAGAAATCGTTGAAAAATCACCATTCAGAGTTGATCCAAAATGTTTTCACTTCGGAACTTGTGGTGGTTGCAAATGGCAGAATATGAGCTACGAAAAGCAGCTTGATTTTAAACAAGAAGAAGTTTACAATAATATTAAAAGAATTGGAGGAATTGAAGATTTTGAAACCGTTCCAATTTTAGGTGCTGAAGAACAATATTTCTATAGAAATAAAATGGAATTTTCTTTTTCTAATGCAAGATGGTTGACCCAATATGAAATCAGTTCTGAAGAAAACTTCGGAAGCAGAGATGCGCTTGGTTTCCATATTCCGGGAATGTGGAGCAAGATTTTAGATTTAAAAGAATGTTTCCTTCAGGAAGATCCGTCGAATGCAATTCGTTTGGCAGTTAAAAAATTTGCTGAGAATAAAGGGTTAGATTTCTTTGACGTGAAAAACCAGGAAGGTTTCCTGAGAACTTTAATGATGAGACAAAACTCTAAAGGAGAATGGATGGTTTTATTCCAGCTTTACAGAGAAGAAAAAGAAAACCGCACTCAGCTTTTTGATTATTTATTGGAACAGTTCCCACAAATAAAAACGCTGGTGTATGCTATTAATTCTAAACAGAATGATTCTATTTATGATTTAAATATCAATGTGTATTTCGGAGAAGGTTACCTTATGGAAGAAATGGACGGGTTGAAATTTAAAATAGGGCCAAAATCATTCTTCCAGACCAATTACAAACAAGCGTTGGAGCTATACAGAAAAACATTAGAGTTTGCTGACCTGAAAGGTGATGAAGTTGTTTACGATTTATATACAGGAACTGGAACGATTGCTCAATACGTTGCAAGAAATGCAAAACAAGTTATCGGAATCGAATCTGTGCAGGAAGCAATTGATGCAGCAATCGAGCATGCTGAACTGAATGGTTTAACCAACACAACTTTCTATTGTGGAGATATGAAAAATGTCTTTAATGATGAGTTTTTAGAAAATCATCCAAAAGCAGATGTTTTGATTACCGACCCGCCAAGAGACGGAATGCACCAGAAGGTTGTAGAACAGATCTTAAAGCTTTCCCCTGAAAAGGTAGTGTATGTAAGTTGTAACTCTGCTACACAGGCAAGAGATCTTGCCTTAATGAAAGATCATTATACCTTAGTAAAAATATTGCCGGTAGATATGTTTCCACAAACTCATCACGTGGAAAACATTGCATTATTGATTAAGAAATAATTTAATTAAATTTGAATTCAAATTTTAGTATGAAGTATTTTAAATTTCTCATAATGTTCTGCTTTATAGGAATGTTTCTTTCCTGTGGTGGGGATGATGATATCTGTGAAAGTGGAGAAGGAACTCCGAGAATGAAGGTTGCTTTCAGAACACTATCAACTGGAAAGGAAATGACTGTGGATACATTATATGTATCAGTAGACTATGGGGCGGGAAAAGTAGACCTGGGGAAACTTGTAAAAGTTGATTCCAGACTAATTCCTTTAAGGGTGGATGATTCACCTTATACAGATGTGTATTTTAAAACTCGAATCAAAGGGGCAGAATCCCAGGTAAGAGTGAAATATACTACGAAGTCAATCTATGTATCTCCCGGATGTGGTGCCAAGAAAAACTATGAAAATTTAACTTCAGAATTAATAACTTCGAATCCTGTTCAAAAGGTGGAAATCGGACAAAATCAAATAGAGAATGAAGACAAGACTAATTTTTACCTTTCTTTTTAGTTTATTTTCAGTAATAAGCTGGGCTCAGGACAAAAAAGAAGAAGTGAAAAAGGCTCATTGGAAGTATGAACCTAATTTTATGGTTGGATTTGATGTTTTGAATACCGGACTTGGATTCTTTTCCGATAGAAAATTATATCAGGGATTTATTTCCGCAAAAATAAATGGAAATGTTCATGCAATAGCTGAGGCCGGATTTGAAAAGAATGTATATCAGAAAAATGGGTATGATGCTAAAGTAAATGGTCCTTTTGTTAAATTGGGAGCATTTTATATGTTGGCAAAGGATGCTGAAAATGAATTTAATGGATTCTATGCAGGAGGAAAAGTTGCAGGATCATTTTATAATCAGGAATATATGGCCATCCCTATTCGTGGATTTGGAGGGAGTAATTCTTCAGAGTCATTTCCTGCATCATCGCAATCTTCCTTTTGGCTGGAGGGTACTTTAGGAGGGCGAGTACAATTGTTTGAATCCAATTTTTATATTGATGTGAATCTTCAACCCCGCTATTTGGTATATACCTCTAAGCAGGATGAAATTTCCCCGATGATTATTCCGGGATTTGGAAGGAGTTCTTCAAAATTCAATATGGGTTTTGCATGGAATATTGCATACAAATTTTAGAGAACAAACTATCAATGATCATATTAATAAACCCGGGACAACCTCCTGGGTTTATTATTTTGTAATAACCATGTACAATTTTTCCAGTTCTTTTGGAGGGGTTCCAGAGTCAAAACTTGACGAGATATAAGTCTGACCATCGACAGTAATGAGAACCGTGGCACTAAGTGCTCCGTCTGAAAATCGGGCCGCTGTAGGAGACTGTAAGGCTGATATTTTTGATAATTCTATCTGGTTTATCTGCTCTGTGATCTTTTTCCATTCATTAGATGACAGTGGGAAAGTGGTAACCTCTCCATTTAAGGATACAATTTTAGAATTGGGCGTGAATGTGACGAACCTCCTTGTTCCTCTTGTTTGTTCTTTTAATTCTATTTTTTCAATTTTCAATGTTTGAACATTAGATGTTGAGATGTTTTTATTTATTTCTGTTTTTTGTTGAGAAGTACAACTTATACTTAGTAGGGTTGAAAAAACGAGTATTAATGGTAATTGGCCTTTCATTGTTTTAAATTTAAGTATATTATTTATTATTTTTTTTATATCTATTATTAATTTTATTAAAAACTAATATATTTGTAAAGTTAATAAAAATAAGAAATGCAAAAATCTACTACTTCAAAATCCCTCTTTTTATTCCCTTTATTATGTGCCGGTCTAATGAGTGCACAGAATATTAATGGAATAGGAAAGAAATTTGAATTTACTCAAAAAACTCCACAACAGCTAGCTAAATCTCACGGTTTCGAAAAATGTGGTACTGTTGAATATGAAGAGTTTTTAAAAAAGAACTTTCATGGAAGAATGAGTACGGATCAATTTGAGGCTTGGATAAAGCCACTGGTTCAGAAAGCTAAAAATGAAAGATCTCAGAACGGAGGTATTGTTACCATTCCTGTAGTGGTTCACGTTATTCATGGCGGACAGCCCGTAGGAACTGCTCCAAACATTATAGATGAGCAGGTAATATCTCAAATAACAGTGATGAATCAGGATTATCGTAAACTGGCAGGGACTCCGGGATTTAACACTAATGTGGTGGGAGCTGACGTACAGCTTCAGTTTGCGTTGGCAAAAGTAGATCCAAATGGGAATCCAACGAACGGAATAGATAGAGTAAATTTATGTACTACAGCCTTTAACAAAAAAGCAATTGAGGCGTATGTAAAACCAGAAACAATCTGGGATCCTACTCAGTACATGAATATGTGGAGTGTAAAGTTTGCTGCTCCGAATACCAATTTATTAGGATATGCTCAGTTCCCGGATGGGTCAAATCTTCCTGGGCTGGATCCATTAATGGGATATGGTATAACGGATGGAGTAGTTGCTGGGTATGATGCTTTCGGAAGTAGTGATTTAGGAAATAATTTTTTATTGAATCCTACTTATAATAAAGGAAGAACAATGACCCATGAAGTAGGACACTTTCTTGGTTTAAGACATATTTGGGGAGATGCTCAATGTGGGGATGACTTCTGTGCAGATACACCTGTAGCTCATGAAGAGAATTATGTATGCTCTGAAATTGTAAGTTGTAATGATCCTGCAGTATTGGAAATGGTTCAAAACTATATGGATTATACCAATGATGCTTGTATGAATATCTTTACCATTAATCAGAAAGACAGAATTACAGCTGTAATGAACAATTCTCCTAGGAGAGCATCATTAAAGACTTCCACTAAGGATCTTCCAATTCCATTATTTCCAAATGATGCGGAAGTTAAGCTAGAAAGAACGTGCGCAGCAATAACTTGTTCAGCATCTCAGAACGTTCCGGTATCATTATTTAATAGAGGGACAGGTGCACTTACAGCTGCTACGATTAACTATACAATTAATGGTGTAGCGCAGGCTCCTTTCACTTGGGCGGGTAACTTGGCACAAGATAAATCTCAATTACTTAGTCTTCCGGTAGCAGCAGGAACTTTGGGTGGTCCAATGACGATCAATATTGCATCAGTAAATGGTGGAGCAGATCAAAGAGCAACCAATAATACTGTTAACTCAACCTATGTGGGAGCACCAATAGCAGTAGGGGTTAATGTTGTATTTAACCTTCAGCTAGATTATTATGGATCGGAAACAAGCTGGGAATTGAAAAATAGTTCTGGTACTGTAGTATACAGTGGAAGTGCTTATCCGGATTCACCAGATAATGCTACATCACTCCCTGAATTAATCACCCTAAACTGGACATTAAACCCGGATGACTGTTATACATTCACTATTTCTGATGTCTATGGAGATGGTATTTATTTAGATGGTGGATATTATAATATTAAAAATCAGGCAGGAACTACCTTAATCTCAGGCTCAAGCTTTGGACTTAACCAAAGTAAGTACATGAAAGCTCAGACTTTAGGGACAAGTGAAGTGAATAAGAAAGATAATAATTTTGGAATTTATCCAAACCCTGTAAATGATATCTTAAACATTACCAAGGTTTCTCATAAAGCAACCTTTGAAATCCACAATGCAGTAGGTCAAATTGTGAAAAAAGGATCAATTGACAATAATAAGGTAAATGTGACTGAATTGTTAAAAGGAAATTATATTATCACCGTAAAAGATAATAATATTTCAGAGAGCTTTAAATTCATTAAAAAATAAGAATAACATTAAATATTCATAAATCCTCAGAATTTCTGAGGATTTTTTTATTTACAATCATATAGGGTATTGTAGTCTAATTTTTGCAAAAAATCATTTTGATGAATGTATTATAATGAAAAAATGATTAGATTTGTGTAATTATTAAAATATTAGCGTATGAGGTAAAATTATTTTTTCACTACAGATACTCTGTAAAAAGGGATGTTTCAAAATCGTATTTGAATCCCACAAAATAGGAAATACTATAATTCTTTTATTATCGTTATCATTATTAAATTAAGAAAAATATGAGTGGACTTTTACTCTGTAAAATGAGCCGGCCTTTTAAGGTGCTCATTGCATTGCTCTGTATGGTCGTCGGACTGTCCATGCAGGCACAAACAATTACAATTGGTACAGGAACAACTACAACTCAGAAATATCCTTTGGGTTGTAACTGGGGATTTGAACGGTCAGCATCGCTTTATACTGCTGCAGAAATCACTGCTGCGGGGGGAGCTGCCGGAAACATCCTATCTGTAGGATGGAAAGCAACGGCAAGTGTGAACGTTGCCCTTCCTGTAAAAGTTTATATAAAATCTGTACCAAGTACAACCACAACCCTTCCTGCACAAAACTGGGCTAATGCAACTACTGGAGCAACCTTGCTTTTCAGTGGAAACATAGACAGTATTCCGGTAGGATGGTATACTATCCCGTTACAGCTTCCTTATAATTATAATGGAACTGATAACTTAGTGGTATTAGTTGAAACCAATTACGGTGGATCCGGAGGTGGATCTACTACAGGAGCTAAATTCACTTATTCCAATGCAGCTTCTGGACATATGACTCTTCAGGGTGATACCAATCCTCCTACAGGAACTGGTACAGTTGGAAACAACAGACCTGATGTTCAATTAACTTTTGGTACGCCTCCAACATGTTTACCAATGCCTCCGGGAGGAACAATAACTACAGGAACAATAGCAGCAACCAATGCTGTTATTAACTGGACACCTTATACCCCTGCACCTGCTGGTGGGTATGATGTATACTATAATACAAACAATGTTGCCCCAACGGCTGCAACGGCACCGTCACAAACAGTACCGGGACCCACAGCAACTCTTACTCCACTTACACCAACCACAACTTATTATGTATGGGTTAGAGCGAGATGTAGTGCAACAGATCAGAGTGTATGGTCGGGGCCAAAAGCTTTTGCAACACCGGCTACATGTCCGGCTATGCCTACCAGCGGAATAATATCTACAGGAACAATAACACCAACGACTGCAGTACTCAACTGGACTGCTTACTCTTATGTGCCTGCCGCAGGATATGATGTATATTATAGTACAACTGCTGCTGCACCAAACGCAGCAACAATTCCTTCGCAAACTGTTCCAACAGGAACAACAGCAACACTTACACCGTTAATTCCTGCTACAACCTATTATGCATGGGTAAGAGCAAGATGTAGTGCAACAGATCAAAGTACATGGTCAGGACCAAAATCCTTTGCCACGCCACCTACATGTCTGCCTGTACCATCATCTGCAGGGTCTTTAACAGTGGGGACGGTAACGCTTACTAGTGCAGTGGTTAACTGGACTGCACCTACTCCTGTACCAGCAGGGGGGTATGAAGTGTATTACAGCACTTCCAATACTCCGCCAACAGCGGCTACAGTAGGAACAGTGGTTCCAGGTACTACAGCTACTTTATCTCCATTAGTTGCAGGGACTTCCTATTACTGGTGGGTAAGAGCAATCTGTACTCCTACAGATAAAAGTACATGGGTTGCCGGACCTAGAGTTGTTCCAGGCCAAATAGGTACGGGTACTGCTACGACAACACAACTTCCGGTTAACTCTAACTGGGGATTCAATTACTCTCAACAACTTTATAAAGCTGCTGAACTTTCAGCCGCATTAGGGACTGCTCGTTTGATTACTGAAGTGAAGTTTTATGTAGAGACGCCTCAAAATCCTCAGACAAATTATAACGCCTGGATTGTTTATATGGGGAATACATCCAAGGCAAGTTTTGCAAATGATACAGACTGGATACCGGTAGGTACTATGTCACAGATTTTTGCAGGTACAATTGCTACAATGACAGCTGGAAACTGGGTGACAATTCCTTTAGCAGCTCCATTTGTATGGGATGGAACAAGCAATATAGTCATTGCTGTTGATGAAAATGCACCTGATTACACATTAGGAGGTACCGCTACATGGGGATCTTATAATGCAGGAGCAAACAGAGGAATATTATATCGTAATGACGGTACTAATCCAGATCCTGCATCGCCACCAACTGCATCCGGAAGATATGCTGATATTCCAAGATTATTACTTTCAGGGGTAGACTTACAACCTTGTACTACAGCTCCTCCTACGGGTATTACCGTTACTAATATTACGGCAAGTACAGCTATGGTAAGCTGGTTACCTGCTGCGGGAGCAACTTATCAAATTAGATATAAGGCAGTAACAGCTACTGCTTGGCAGCCAACAATTAACGTAACCGCTCCTTTTGCAAGCAGCCAGGTTCTTCTTAACCTAGCGGATCAAACTCAGTATGAAGTTCAGATTCTTACTATTTGCCAAAGTAATACAGGAGCATTCTCTACGAGTACTTTATTTACAACACCAGCCCTTACATATTGTACGAATGTACCTCCTAATGCTTCATCAGAAGGGTATATTAGTAAAGTGGTTGTTACCCCTACAAATGCACCATTAATGGTGAGCAATTCAGGGTATGATGGATATAAAGATTACTCTGCTGATCCTACAAGATTAGTTACTTTAGTGAGAGGTACAACAGGTAATAAAATAAGCATCACTAAATTCTGGCCAGGTTCTACATCCAGTTATGGAGTAGGAGTATGGATCGATTTAAATAGAAATGGAGTTTTTGAAGCTAGTGAAAGAATGCTTACAGCTGCTAGTAACACGACAACTCCTGTAACAAACGGGACAGTAGGTTTTGATATACAACTTCCTCCAAATCCTGCTACCTATACAGGTACTCTTCTTACTCGTATGCGTGTAGTAATGATGGACGGAACTGTATCTTCTCCTTGTGGATCTTTTGCATCATATAATGAAGGTGAAGTAGAAGATTATGCTGTGAAGCTTATTGATCAGCCAGCATGTGCAACTACACCCCCAACAAATATTACAGTATCAAACATTACTGATATTAGTGCTACATTCTCGTGGTTAGCGGCTACAGGAGCAACGTATCAATTAAGATACAGAGAAACAGGAACTATCCCTTGGACAACAGTGACTACTATCCCTGCTCCAGGTAACGTTTACACTATCCCTGTTACAGCGCCTTTAAAAGAACAGACTCAATATGAAGTTCAGGTATCTACAAAATGTACCACTACTTTTGGAGCATTCTCCGGATCTGTACTATTTACTACATTACCATTACAGTATTGCCCGGTAACAGGAAGTGGAGCTAACGATCATATTTCAAATGTGACAGTTATTTCTTCTAACTTGGGAGTACCTACAATGAGTAATAATACTGTTCAGAACAATTATACAAGTTATACATCGCCGGCAACGCTTATTACTTTAGATGCTGATTCTAGTAATAATAAGATTTCTGTTGCAAAAGGATGGACGGCTTCATCAGGTAATGATGCAGTAGCAGTTTGGATTGACTTTAACAGAAATGGTCAGTTTGAAACCAGTGAAAGAATTCTTGGTTCTGCTGGAAGTACTACTACACCAGTTACGGGTGTATTTAACGTTCCTCCTACACCAACTTCGTACGTTGGACCGTATACTACTACAATGAGAGTTGTATTGAAGCGTTCAACAGCTATTCCTACTGCGTGTGCAAATGCAATTGATGGAGAAGTTGAGGACTATGCTGTAAGAATCAGACCATGTAGTAATATTGCTCCAAACGCACCTACATTTGGTACAACTACACATACTTCTGTGATTGTTAATCTGACTGGAGGACCTACAACGTCAACTTATCTTGTACGTTATAGAGTGGCAGGAACTACTGCATGGACAGAGGTATATGCTTCTGCTGTATTAGGGAACGTTCCTCTTACGATTAATGGATTAACTCCGGCTACAACTTATGAAATTGAAGTAGCAGCAGTTTGTGGAGGTACTATTGGTACAGCTACTCCAATCAAGACATTCACTACAAGATGTGATCCTACACCTCCAAACGTAACGATCAGTAATATTACTCCAACTACAGCATTGATTACTTGGGCACCACTTGCTGCAAGTTCTACCTATAAGATGAGATGGAGAAAAGTGGGGACTACAGGATGGCCAAATGCAGAAATTGATTTACCTGCTGCACCAGCAAATACGTATGTATTAGGTAGTGTAATTCCTTTAGAGTCATTCGTTACTTATGAGGTTCAGATTGCCAATAAGTGTAATGGAGAAACTCTATTTAACGACTATTCAAACCCTAAGGTATTTACTACAGAAAGAATATGTCAGATTCCACCTCCAGGTTTAACAATTACTCAATTATTGCCAACATCTGCAGAGATCACATGGGATCCGTTCCCAGGAGCAACCTATGTTCTTAGATATAGAAAAGTGGGTATTCCAAGCTGGACAGAAGTTCCTACAGTGGTTAATAATATCGTATTGACCGGTCTTGTAGAAATGACTAAGTACGAAATGCAGGTAGTGAATATCTGTAGTGGTACACCAGGAAACTACACGCCTCCTTACTACTTTACAACACCTACTGTAATTTATTGTAAGATGGCATCAGGAAGTGCAACGGCTGAGCATATTTCTAAGGTAACTGTTATTCCAAATGGAAAACCAACAATGGAAAATGCTTCTGGTGCATCCACTTATACAGATTATACAGGAGTTCCTAAAACATTCATTGAATTGATCCAAGGATCTACAGATAATGAAATCATTGTCGAGAAAAAATGGACAGGAAATACTTATAACGAAGGAGTTGCAGTTTGGATCGATTTCAACAGAAATGGAGACTTTGATATCAATGAGAAAGTATTTACTTCATCTCCAAATACGACAAGTCCAGTATCAGGTAAATTCAGCGTACCAACTGATGCCTTTGTAAGTACAACAGACTACAAGTATGTAGTAATGAGAGTTGCAATGGAAAGAGATGGTGTACCTGTTAGTTGTCTGAACTTTAAGAATGGAGAAGTTGAGGATTACACAGTGAGAATTTCTAAAAAGTCAGTTGCTAATCCAATTGATCAGACAGATATCATGATCTATCCTAACCCTGTAAGTTCAGTATTGTTTGTTAAGAATATTAGCAAGAAAGCTAAATATAAAATTTACAATGCTGCAGGACAGGTAATCGGAAGCGGTATCCTATTGAACAACCAAATCAACGTAAGCCGATTGATTAATGGTGTTTATGTAATAGATATCGAAGACAATGATAAAACTGTTCAAAAGAAATTTATCAAAGAATAATAAGCTAAATTTCAGATAGAATAAGCCTCCAGAAATGGGGGCTTATTTTTTTATGGATGATAAGGATAACTTGTATTGCTTATCTGCGATGAAATAGCTGGTAATTGATTCCGTTAATAGAATTGTTAGTTGCTGGTTATAGACCATGTAGAATCGCCTACGTGATATTGCAGTGGTTCAGAAAGAAAGGTTATTTAGCATTGAATTATATGACAATATAATATACAAACGCCCTCAAAAATGAGGGCGTTTGTATATTTAAAACCAGAAAATGATTATTCAATAGAGAAGATTACTTTTTCGGTCTGCTCTTTTAATTCTTCCAGATTTGTATTATTATAAATGATACAATCTGCCATTTTTATTTTATCCTTTTCGGGCATTTGTTTCTCCATAACAGCTTCTACTTCGCGGTAGGTTTTATTGTCCCTGTCCATTACCCTTTTGATTCGGATATTATCCTCAGCTGTTACCAGAAGAGATTTATAACATTGTCTGTTAAGTCTTAACTCAAATAATAATGCAGTTTCCTTGAAAACTAAATACTTGGTTTGCTTTTTAACCCAATCTTCAAAATCAATGCGAACAGCAGGATGAATAATTTCATTTAGTTGCTCAAGAAGATCTTTATTTTTAAAAACCTTATCGGCAACAAACTTCCTGTCATAACTTCCTTTTTCATCATAGGATGCTTCACCTAGAAGTTCCTTGATTTTAATTTTTAGATCATCATTTTCATTAACGATAGCTTTAGCCCTGTCGTCAGAATAATAAACCGGAAAACCAAATTCCTCAATAAACTTAGCAACCGTAGTTTTCCCTGAACCAATTCCTCCCGTTAAACCTATAATCTTGGGTGCGGGTGGCTCTGCCTGTTGTGCTTCTGAATGTAATTCTTCCATAATTAAAAATTAATATCCAAAAACATCATTAAAGCTGAACGTTTCATCAAGTCTTACCCCTTTTTCAGTCATTTTAAGGCTTGCCAGTTCATTATGGGCATCATGCTCAAAGAATAATAAATATTCGTTATCTACACATTGTTTCAGAAATTTTCCTTTTTCTTCCATTGTTAAAAGAGGTCTTGTATCATATCCCATCACATAGACCTGATTGATATGTCCTGCAGTAGGAATAAGGTCAGCGGCAAAAACAACCGTCTTTTCCTGATACTGAATGACAGGAAGCATTTGTTTTTCTGTATGCCCATCCACAAAAATGACATCCATTTTTAAGTCAGGAGCAAAACCATAATTTCCGGTAGTCGGAAGTGGCAAAAAGTTGAGTTGACCACTTTCCTGTATTGGAATAATGTTTTCTTTCAGGAAGCTTGCTTTCTCTCTGGGATTAGGTTCAGTTGCCCATTGCCAATGGTTTTCATTCGTCCAGAATTGAGCATTTTTAAAAGCTGGTCTGTATCCTGTTCTGTCATCATTCCATTCTATGGCACCACCGCAGTGGTCAAAGTGAAGGTGAGTAAAGAATACATCCGTAATGTCCTCCTTTACAAAACCATATTTCTTTAAGTTTTTATCCAGATTGTCATCTCCCCAAAGAGAATAGTGTCCGAAGAATTTATCATCCTGTTTGTTTCCAAGACCGCAGTCTACAAGGATCAGTTTTTTTCCGTCTTCAATGAGCATAGAACGTGTTCCCAACTCGATTAGGTTTTTTTCGTCTGCCGGGTTGGTTTTCTCCCACAGACTCTTTGGGACGACTCCAAACATGGCACCGCCATCCAGTTTAAATTTTCCACATTGTATTGGATATAGCTTCATATGTATATTTTGATTATTTCTTTATTAATTTCATTTTTTCAGCAACTTTCCGGGCATTATCATCCGATTGTTCAAGTTGTGAAATAATATTTCGAAAATCAGCTTCTTTTCTATTTTGAGATAATTTTTGCTTGATGAAAATCTCAGTGGGGTTTATTTTAATTCCAAAAGCCCCTTTCATTTCCTTTTCTACAAACTCATTTCCCATATCTTTTACCATCATAGGACACTGCTGAAATTTTTCATACTTCGATGTCAACTTATCTAAATGTGCATAAAGCTCATTATGATCCATCAACTCTACCTTTCCATAAATTTGTACTGCTTCATAGTTCCAGGTAGAAACATTAATATGGTCATACCAGCTGCTCGAAATATAAGTATGTGCCCCTAAAAAGTCACACAGTACTTCATCTCCTTCCTTTAAGCTTTTTGCCTGTGGATTAGCTCTTGAAATATGAGTTTCAATATAAACATTTTCCGGATCACTTTCATTCAACATCATCATGGAATGAGTAGCTCGGATCTTATCAACAGAAGAAATAAGTAAAGCAAAAGAATTTTCTCTGATAATTTCTCTCATCAGATTCATATCTTCACTTCTGTATAATTTTGGAACAAACATAAATAACTTGTTTTCTTAAGCCCTTAAACTTTAAAATTAAAAAAGTTCTCCCGGATTTCTGGGTCTTGAAATATTTAAATGATGATAAGCCTTGTCGGTAACCTCTCTGCCTCGTGGTGTTCTAATGATAAAACCCTCCTGAATCAGGAATGGCTCATATACCTCTTCCAGTGTTTCCGGGTTTTCTCCAATGGATGTTGCCAGTGCAGAAATACCAACAGGTTTTCCTTTGAAGTTTTCAATCATAACACGCATGATCTTATTATCCATTTCATCCAGTCCGAATTCATCTACATTCAGAGAATTCAGTGCATATTTTGTAATGTTGATCTCAATTTCTCCATTCCCTTTAATTTCAGCAAAATCACGTACCCTTCTCAATAATGCATTGGCTATTCTTGGTGTTCCCCGGCTTCTTCTTGCCACTTCAATGGCTGCATCTTCATAAATGGTTACTCCCAATACCCTTGCACTTCTTTGAATAATCATCGATAAAAGCTCAATAGAATAGTATTCCAGTCTGCTTTGAATCCCAAATCTGGCAAGCATCGGCTTAGTCAGCATACCGCTTCTTGTTGTAGCCCCCACCAAGGTAAAAGGATTTAATCCAATTTGTACGCTTCTTGCATTAGGACCAGTCTCCAGCATGATATCAATCTTATAGTCTTCCATAGCTGAATACAAATATTCTTCAACCACAGGCGAAAGACGATGGATCTCATCAATGAAAAGAACATCATTTTCTTCCAGATTAGTCAACAGACCTGCTAAGCTGCCTGGCTTATCCAATACAGGACCCGAAGTAATCTTACAGTTAACCCCAAGCTCGTTGGCAATAATATTAGCTAAAGTTGTTTTCCCCAGACCTGGAGGACCATGCAAAAGGACATGATCAAGCGCACCACCACGTCTCTTGGCAGCAGTCACAAAAACCTCAAGATTTTCCAGCGTTTTCCTCTGACCCGCAAAATCTTTAAAGCTTTGGGGGCGAATCTGTTCTTCCTGCATCAGCTCCTCTCGTGAGTAGTTTTCCTTATCTGGATGTAAAAAATCTGGCATTAATTCATTTCATTTACCTCAAAGATAACAAATTTAGGCTAAGGTTGAAATCAAGATTGATAAAAGGTGAGATTGATGTTCTGCTTAAGCCTAATATTAGTGCCAGCCTCCAGAACAGCTCATCCAAAAATGTAGTCAATTGATATATTTTAAGTATTTTTGAGAGGAAAAATAAAGTGTGAACTATCAGGAGTTGAATTTATTTACTTTGCCCGGATTCCTAAGAAATGACAAACTAAACATTGGTTTTGTCATACTGAAAGCATCTGAATATTTGAAATGATAAAACACGATAATTCATTTTCTAACCTTTAGCCTAAACTAATGAAATTAATAGGACCATTTAAGCAAGTAGTAACCCTTGCCAACTTACCTTTAAGAGGAAAACTTACCGATGAACAATTGGAAATTATTGTTGATGGAGGAATTGTAGTGGATAACAATACTATTCAGCATATCGGAAGCTTTGAAACTTTAAAAAATGAAAATCCTACCATAGAAATCGAACAGATTGACGGAGAACAGATTGTTCTTCCTGCTTTTGTAGATTCACATACTCATATCTGTTTTGGAGGAAACCGAGCCAATGATTTCGCAATGCGTAATGCAGGAAAAACATATTTGGAGATAGCGGAAAGTGGCGGAGGAATCTGGAGTTCTGTACAACACACAAGAAATGCTTCCGAAGAAGAGCTATTAAAAACCTTATTGGAAAGAATTAATTTCCTAATTGATCTTGGAATTACAACAATTGAAGTGAAAAGCGGCTACGGTCTTGATGTGGAAAATGAGTTGAAAATGCTTAGAATTATTAAAAAAGCTCAGCAGTCCACAAAAGCTACCTTAGTTCCTACGTGTCTTTCTGCTCATTTAAAACCAAGAGATTTCGAAGGAAGCAATCCTGAATATCTGGAATATATCCTTACCGAAATTTTACCAAAAGTAAAAGAAGAAAACCTAGCCAACCGTGTGGATATTTTTATTGAAAAATCAGCTTTCCAACCAGAAGAAAGCAAAGATTTTTTACTTAAAACTAAAGCTTTAGGTTTTGAGATAACTGTTCATGCTGACCAGTTTACACCGGGAAGTTCAAGAATTGCAGTAGAGGTCGGCGCAAAATCAGCAGATCATTTAGAAGCAACGATTGATGAAGATATAGAATTTTTAGCACAATCCGATACCGTTGCAACTGCTCTCCCGGGAGCAAGCCTGGGATTGGGAGAAAAATTTACACCAGCCAGAAAACTATTGGATGCAGGTGCTATTGTTGCTATTGCTAGTGACTGGAATCCGGGATCAGCTCCAATGGGGAACCTAATTACCCAGGCTTCTATATTGGCGACTTTCCAAAAGCTGACAACTGCTGAAGTATTGGCAGGGATGACTTTCCGTGCTGCATTTGCCCTTAATCTGGAAGACAGAGGAAGACTGGAAGTAGGTAAAAAAGCAGATTTTGTTACCTTTAAAACCAATAATTTCCAGAATGTACTTTATAATCAGGGAAGCCTGAAAGCTGAACATATTTATATCAACGGAACTCTTGTTGATTAAACATAGAGAACATTGATTAGCAATAGTCTTTAAAACGTATTTAGATAAATGAAAGTGGAAGAATTTTTCTTCCACTTTTTTATTTGCAAAACTTATACATCTGCTTAGAAATAGAATGAAATTAATTTTATTTTATCTTTTTTCCTAAAATCGGAGAAGCTGAAGCTAAATTTGCTTTAAAATTCAAATGAAAGAAGTATTGATAAAAGAAAAATCCTATTCATTAATATTTTGTAAATACACGCAAAAAAGTAATATGTCGAAATCATAAAGTCTGTCATATTTTTCGTATTTTATATAAGTTTCCCTATATTGTGCCCCGATTACCGTTGTTTTTTTGCTAAAAAAAGCATTTTTCTATAGTTCTTAAGTGCGCCGGAGATCCCGGAAAACCTGGATATTTTCTTCTTTCTCAGTACTTTTTTACAGCTATATCCAATACCAGGATGACTTGTCAATGCTATAAACACAAAAATAAAAAAGATGAATTTTCAAAATGTTAGATCTACTTTTAATAAAGGGGTCACTATTCCGAGTTTAATTTTTATTATAGGAACCTGTTTTCTTTCAGCTGTTTATCCAAAGCCGACAGAGAAAATTCTGAATGAAATTAAAGAATTCATATTTATTAATTTAAATTGGGTGTACGTCTGGGCAGTGACTTTGTTTGTTATTTTCTTAGTATACCTGTTATTTAGTAAATATGCCAGTATTAAATTGGGAGCTAATGACAGTAAACCCGAATACTCCTTTTTTTCATGGATTTCAATGCTTTTTGCTGCAGGGATGGGAATTGGGTTAATATATTTTAGCGTTGCAGAACCAATGCAACACTATTCCTCCGAAGTTTTCGCAGATAATCATTATGTAAGCAGAGCAAAACAAGCTCAGCTCTATACTTTTTTTCACTGGGGTATTCATGCCTGGGCTATCTATGGAGTGGTAGGACTTTCATTATCTTACTTTGCTTATCGTTATAGGCTTCCTCTTTCACTTAGAAGTTGCTTTTATCCTTTATTAAAAGATAAAATTAATGGAAAGTGGGGGAATGCCATTGATGTATTTGCACTTTGCTGTACTTTTTTTGGAATTACCACTACATTAGGGTTTGGTGTTGTTCAGATCAGTTCAGGGCTTAATATACTTCATATTACTCCTGAAAATAGTTTTATGTATCAGGTTATTATTGTTGTTATTCTTATTTCTCTTTCCGTTATTTCTGCGATTTCAGGAGTCGGTAAAGGAGTGAAATTACTGAGTAATATTAACGTGGTTAGTGTTATTGCTTTGTTATTGTTTGTATTAATATTAGGGCCAACGGTTTATCTGATCGGAAGTTTTACAGAGGGATTGGGAAATTATATTAATAACTTTTTCAATCTTACTTTCAATACCCATGTTTACGAAAAAAATGCATTACCATGGTTTTATGACTGGACAATTCTGTATTGGGCATGGTGGATTTCATGGTCTCCATATGTAGGATTATTTATTGCCCGAATTTCCAAAGGAAGAACAATCAGAGAGTTTATTCTGGCAGTTTTGATATTACCTACATTATTCAACTTTATCTGGATGTCGGTATTTGGTAACAGCGCCATATGGTTTGATTTAAATATTGCGAACGGCCAGTTAAGCCAGTTTGCGTCAGATCCTGATGCATTAATGTTCCGGTTTTTAGAATATATGCCTTTTTCATCCTTTACAGGTTTCTTTGTAATCCTTATCATTATCATCTTTTTTGTGACGTCGGCAGACTCCGGAATATTTGTAATGAACAGTATTGCAACCAAGAATGCCAGCAAATCTCCCAAATGGCAGATTGTATTCTGGGGTGTTTTATTAGCTGTTCTTTCCCTTTTACTACTCAATGCAGGAGGATTAAAAGCACTTCAAAGCATGACCTTAATTACTGCATTGCCTTTCTCAATCATTGTACTTTTATTTATCGTAAGCCTGATGAAAGGACTAATTATAGACCAAAAATATTATGACAGAAACTTTTCAGCTTCCACAGTTCCGTGGTCAGGCGAATTCTGGAAAGAACGATTAAAAAATATTGTTTCCTTTAAAGATAATTCCTCGGTAGACCACTTTATTCAGATAAAAGCAAAAGATGCATTTTCAGATTTGAAAGATGAATTTGCAGCCAATGGAATTGAAGCCAAAATAAACCACTACGATACTCCTGTCAGAATAGAAATAGAAATTCATCAGGGAGTAGTCAACAATTTTATTTATGGAATTGAAAATAGGGTAAAAGTAGTTTCTGAATACGTTGTAAATGAAGAAAATCTTCCGGATTTAGATGACAATAAAACACACTACCCAAGATCTTATTTTGGAGATGGCAGAGAAGGATATGATGTACAGTATTTTACCAAGAATGAATTGATTTCCGATGTATTGAAACACTATGAAAGGTTTCTGGAAATTATCTCAGAAGAACGAAATGAAATGTTCATCAGCAGTAATGCCAATGAGAAAAAGAATTAAAATATGATGTATTGCTCTTATAATGAGTTGTTTGTATAATAAGTGAAAGGAGTTTTTTTATATAAACAATATTAATTAGCTTTACTGGATATAATGATGTGACTAAAATTGAATTTTTAAAGAATTATGCTTCAAAATATTTGGCAGGGTAGATTGGATGGAGAAGAGCTTCTCTTCCACAGACTATTTCAGAGAGTAAAAGAAGAACACAATTACGACAATATTTCAACGGGTGATTTCGTTTTGCACGGTTTTGCTGTTGATGAAGGGGTAAGGCGGAATAAAGGTCGTCAGGGAGCAAAAGAAGCTCCGGATGTGATCAGGAAAAATATGTCCAACTTCCCGGTGATTCTTCCGGATTTCAAACTACTGGATTTTGGTAATGTTACCTGTGAAGACGGTAACTTAGAAAATACCCAGAATAATCTTGCTAAAAATGTATCCAAGGTACTTTTAAAAGGAGGTAAATCCCTAGTGCTTGGTGGAGGACATGAAGTAACCTATGCCCATTATTTAGGCATAAAAACGGCTTTTCCGGAACAAAAAATCGGGATCATTAATATAGATGCCCATTTTGATAACAGACAGCCGGAAAAAGGAATCGGACCAAGCTCAGGAACCGGATTCTGGCAGATTGCGCAGGATGGACCGATCAATTCCCTGCATATCGGAATTCAAAGGAACTCCAATACTCTAAAGCTTTTTGATACTGCCCATCAATACGGGATGAAATATGTTCTTGCTGATGAAGTATTCTTTGAAAATTTAGCATCAATTTATCAGCGCATTGATGAATTGATAAATAATGTAGATTTTGTTTATCTCACCATTTGTATGGATGTTTTTAATGCTTCTATTGCTCCCGGAGTTTCAGCTTCAGCATATAATGGTATCTTTGCAGATACAGCTTTTATGCATTTTTATAAACATATCTTAAAAAATAAAAAATTGGTTGCACTGGATGTAGCAGAAGTCAACCCGTCATTCGATATTCAGGATAGGACGGCGAGACTGGCAGCTTGTCTGGTGAATGAATGGCTAATGATGTAACAAGTATATTCTTCCGATAGAGAAAATCATTATTTTATTTATCCTTAAGGAACAGAATTTGCAGACTTTATCGTGCTTTTAAAGAAAAGCACTCATAAATTCATTAGCTGAATTTAAAACAGAAATTATATTATGGAACAATTAA
The DNA here is from genome assembly GCF_046535285.1 of Chryseobacterium sp. SIMBA_028. NCBI lineage: Bacteria > Pseudomonadati > Bacteroidota > Flavobacteriia > Flavobacteriales > Weeksellaceae > Chryseobacterium > Chryseobacterium sp. SIMBA_028. Next base: position 182,876 of record NZ_JAWRWZ010000009.1, read on the forward strand.
TTGAAAACAAGCTTGTTAAAGCGGATAATGCGTTTTCAGTGTGGAGAAAAGTGCCGTTTGAGGAAAGGCAGAAGTTAATTGCCAAAGCAGCAGAAATTTTAAAAAATAATTCAGAGAAGTTTGGGAGGATCATTACCACTGAAATGAATAAGCCAATTACGGAATCAATTGCTGAGGTAGAGAAATGTGCTTTAATGATGAATTATTATGCAGATGCTGATAATGTTTTAAAACCCGAAAAAGTTCAATCTGAATTTGCTTATTCTGAAGTTCATTATGTTCCGAAAGGTGTAATTTTAGGAGTGATGCCTTGGAACTTTCCTTTCTGGCAAGTTTTAAGGTTTGCTACACCTGCAATTTTATCAGGAAATACAGTCGTTTTAAAGCATGCTTCAATATGTTTTGGAAGTGGAAATGCCATTGAAGAAGCATTCCGTGAAGCTGGATTTCCAGACGGCGTTTTTCAGAACCTTGAAGTAGGGCATAAAGCAGTAAAAGAAATCCTTGAGCATGATGTTGTAAAAGGGGTAAGTCTTACAGGCAGTGGGAAAGCTGGGGGAGAAGTAGCTTCAATAGCAGGTTTAAATATCAAAAAATCTTTACTTGAACTAGGTGGAAGTGATGCTTTTATCATTTTTGATGATGCAGATCTGGAGCAAGCAGCAAAGTCTGGAGTAAAATCAAGACTACAAAATTGTGGACAAACTTGTACGGCTGCAAAAAGATTTATTATTGATGAAAAGATTGAAGATAAGTTTTTACCAATATTCATTGAAGAATATAAAAAATATGAAATTGGTGATCCTTTACATAAGGAAACTAACTTAGCAGGAATGGCAAGACCAGACCTGGCTGACGAACTGGAAGCTCAATTCAACAGAGCGTTGGAAAATGGAGCAGAAATCATTATTCCTTTAGAGAGAATTTCCGAAAACGAGTTTATACCAGGTTTAATCAGAGTTAAGGAGGGTAACCCAATTCTAAAAGAAGAGCTTTTCGGACCTCTTGGAATGGTTATGACTGCTAAAAATGATGAAGAAGCTTTACGAATAGCGAATGATATTCCTTTCGGACTTTCCAATTCTGTTTGGACGAAGAATGTAGAGCGTCAAATATTCTTTATCGAAAACCTTGAATCTGGAACAGTAAATATCAACAGAATGACAAGTTCAGATCCACGTTTTCCATTCGGTGGAAGCAAGGCTTCAGGATACGGAACCGAGCTTTCTTTACTGGCATTAAAAGAGTTTGTAACGGCAAAAACTATTGTTGGAAATTAATTCGTACAATGATCATGTAAAAAGTATTGGTAATACAGATTTACTTAATAAATAAAAGACTCCCGAAAAGTAATTTTCGGGAGTCTTTTTATATTGAATAAAGCAATTTCGCGATTCTACGATTTTGCTTTTCGTTTATATTAAACTGTTGTTAATCTCAACGTATTTGTTTTTCCACCTTCATATGATGGCGTTGCATTAATGTTGATTACAAAGTCACCTGTTTCAATATACCCATAATTATGCGTTAACATATTTACCTGAATAATGGTTTCGTCAGTAGACTTTTTCATATCATAGTAGTAAGCGTGAACACCCCAAAGAAGATTCAGCATAGTGATCACTCTTTTGTTTCCACTGTATACAATAATCTGAGAGTTTGGTCTGTGAGCTGCTAGCTGGAAAGCTGTATACCCCGAATGAGTAAGCGTTACAATAGCAGACACATTGGTTGTCTTAGCAATTCTTACCGCAGCAAGACATACTCTATTCGTAATGAATCTTTCATCGATACAGTTGTAGTCTTTTTCAATCGGTTCATTCTTGTGCTGATAGAAATGAGTGGTTTCAATGTTTTTCACAATTTTAGCCATGTTTTCTACAACCTGTACCGGATATCTTCCTACAGAAGTCTCACCGGAAAGCATTACAGCATCAGCACCATCCAATACAGAGTTAGCAACGTCGTTTACCTCTGCTCTTGTTGGTGTTAAACTGTTAATCATTGTTTCCATCATCTGGGTAGCAATAATTACTGGTTTAGAATAGAATCTTGCCTTTTCTACCAGATTTTTTTGGATCGCAGGAACTTCTTCCATTGGAACTTCAACTCCAAGGTCACCACGGGCAACCATTAATCCGTCACATTCCAGTAAAATTTCTTCAATATTTTTAACCCCTTCAGGCTTTTCAATCTTCGCAATAATAGGAGTTTTGAATTTACCGTTTGGATGTTTTGAAATTAAATCTTTCAGGTCAATGATATCTTGTGCATGACGTACGAAAGAAAGAGCGATCCAATCCACTTCCATATCAAGCATGAAGTTAGCATCTTGGATATCTTTTTCTGTCAATGCAGGAAGAGATACAACTGTATTAGGCAAGTTTACTCCTTTTTTAGAACTTAGTGGCCCACCTTGGATTGTTTTAGCCTTTACAGTATCTATTTCATTGGTTTCAGTAACCTCTAATACCAGTTTACCATCATCAATAAGGATTCTTTCACCTACTTTTACGTCCTGTGGGAACTGTTGATAGGTCATATATACCTTAGTAGAGTCACCCTCTATCTTTTCATTGGTGAAAGTAAGAATATCTCCAGGATTTAGGTAAGAACCCTCCTTTACAACACCTACTCTTAGTTTAGGCCCCTGAAGGTCTCCCAAAATACCCACTGAATAACCATACTCATTATTGAGCTCCCTAATTATTTCAATATTTTTTCGAACTAAGTCGTAATCTGCATGTGAAAAATTTATTCTGAAAATATCAACACCCGCTTTCATTAAATCTAACATCACCTCCTTCGATGACGAAGCAGGGCCTAGTGTTGCGATAATTTTTGTCTTCTTTAAATACTTATTCATAATACTGGATAATTTGATAAAGTTCCTCATCAGAACTCAGTGTATAATCTTGAATTGGAAACACAAGATTTTCAGGGAGCAAAATTACGGAAAAATCAGGAAACTGTTCCGAACTATGTAGAATATATTCCACATCTACCTGATTATTTAATAAAAATTTAATGTTTTCTTCTTCTGTAAACAGTTCGGTTTGAACTTTTTTTTGCTTACTTTCAGAAGATTTATTTGAAATAAAGGTAAAGCAGGTCTTGGAAAACTTGTGATAGCCCTCATATCTTGGAAAAAAATAGTCATAATAATCCCCGTGAAAGACAAGATCTTTTTTTCTTGAAAAAGTGAGGTTGTTATTTTGATTTATTTTATAGAAAAACTCATGAGCGGGTATATCTTTTGCTAATCTTACCAATCCTATGGCAATATCTTCAAATTCTATATCATCAAGATCATAAAGTTTTTGAATTTCCAAGTATATTTTCTTTCTTATTTAAAATATAAAATGCCCTTTGTGCAGCTTTTTCTTCTGCTTTTTTCTTGGAAGTTTCTGATGCATTGGCAATCTTTTCTTCTCCCAACCATACATGACATCGGAATACAATGGCTTTATTGGCCTGTATTTCCTCACAAGTTTCGTACTTTATGTTTACCTTCTTCTTTTGGCTCCATTCAAGTAGGAGGCCTTTGTAGCTTACAATTTTGTTTTCAAGCTTGTTAATCTCGGATGGAGTCAAAAGTTTTTCCAAAATGATTCTTTTGCAAGCATCATAATGGAAGTCCAAATATACAGCACCGATTAGGGCTTCAAATAAGTTTCCGGAGATATTTTCCCCTAAAGCCGAAGAATTATTCTGCTTCTGCAGAAGACTGGTAAGCTTAAGGTCTTCTCCTAATTTATTGAGATTTTTCCTATTAACAATCTTAGATTTCATCTGTGTCAGGTACCCTTCATTGGCTTGAGGGTAAGTCTGGAACAAATGACAAGATATAATTGTACCCAAAACAGAATCTCCCAAAAATTCAAGCCTTTCGTAATTGCTGTCTTGATTTTTAGAAGAATTTTTTAAAGAAAAAGCTTCACGATAAAGAGCAATATTTTGTACCTCTGTACCTAGAACTTTTTTAAGCTCGGTACTGAGAAAATAATCTCTTTCCGTTAATTGTCTTTTTCTTTTTTTGAGAAGGAATTTAGAAAAGTATTTCTGTAACTCCATTCATTGAATTTAGATTTTCTTAAATAGAACGCAAGCGTTATGCCCGCCAAATCCAAAAGTATTGCTCATGGCTACTTTTACATCTTTCTTCACAGCAGTGTTAAACGTAAAGTTTAGTCTGCTGTCAATATTTTCATCATCAGTAAAATGGTTGATGGTAGGAGGAACAGTACCATGAATAATAGTTCCTAATGCAGCGATAGCTTCAATAACACCTGCAGCACCTAAAAGGTGACCAGTCATTGATTTTGTAGAATTAATTTGAATGTCAAAGGCATGCTCGCCTAGTAATTTTGAAATTGCATTAGATTCTGCGATGTCTCCTAATGGAGTAGAGGTACCATGCATATTGATATGATCTACTTCATCAGCAGTTAAACCTGCATCTTCCAGACAACTTTTCATTACGAGATAAGCGCCAAGACCTTCGGGGTGTGGAGCGGTCATGTGATGTGCATCAGCACTTAAACCACCTCCTAGTAATTCTGCATAAATTGTTGCACCACGCTTTACTGCGTGCTCATATTCTTCAAGAATAATGGTTCCTGCACCTTCACCTAGTACAAAGCCATCTCTGTCTTTGTCAAAAGGTCTTGAAGCTGTTTTTGGATCATCATTTCTTGTAGAAAGTGCCATCATTGCATTAAATCCACCGACACCACTTGCCGTAACGGCGGCTTCAGAGCCTCCGCATACAATTACATCTGCTTTTCCTAATTGGATCAGCATTTTGGAATCGATTATAGCATTTGCTGAAGAAGCACATGCAGATACAGTCGTATAATTGGGTCCATGGAAACCATATTCAATAGAAATATGTCCAGGAGTGATATCCGCAATCATTTTTGGAATAAAGAATGGGTTGAATCTCGGAATTTCCGTATTAGCCCAACCTAAAACTTCTGTTTCAAAAGTCTCTAAACCTCCGATTCCGGAACCCCAGATTACACCGACTCTGTTTTTATCCACATTGTCTTCCATAATTCTGGAATGTGCTACTGCTTCTCTAGCGGCAACAAGTCCCAATTGAGTATTTCGGTCCATTTTTTTAGCTTCTTTCTTATCGAAATGCTGTAATGGATCGAAATTTTTAACCTCGCAAGCGAACTTTGTTTTAAAGTTTGTGGCATCAAAAAGAGTAATCGGAGCGGCTCCGCTCTCACCTTTCACAAGATTTTCCCAGTATTCTTTTGCATTATTTCCAATTGGTGTTATTGCTCCAAATCCGGTTACAACTACTCTTTTTAATTCCATAAACTTTGTTTAATTTCTTTTTGTTGAAGAATATTATTTATTTACTACTTCTTCGATGTAAGCGATAGCGTGTCCTACAGTAGTAATTTTTTCAGCTTGATCATCAGGGATTTGAATGTTAAATTCTTTTTCAAATTCCATGATTAGTTCAACTGTATCTAGTGAATCAGCTCCTAAATCGTTAGTGAAGCTAGCTTCAGGAGTTACTTCTGTTTCTTCAACGTCAAGCTTATCAGCGATGATAGCTTTTACTCTTGATGCAATGTCTGACATAGTAAATTATTTTTTTTAATTGTTAGATGGTGCAAATATATAAAATTCTTTACGATAAAACATTTTTTTAGTCTTTTTTGTGGACAGGGAGCTGTCATTTTAGGTTAGGTAGCTTTAGTGTTTTAGTTTTCAGCTATTTATATTTCAATGTATTATAGAGGATTAATTTTTATTTTCTATTTAGCTGACTTATTTAAGGGGTGAAATGTTTAAAAGTGGTTGGTTTTGATTCTATTTGAGATGAAAAAGAGTCAAAAGAGAATGGTTTTCATCACTATTTAGTAGTTGTGAAAGTAAAACGCAGGCTTTTTAAGGAACTGCTTTCAATGGTTATATTAGAAAGCTGAAAATGATGATTTTTTGATAGAAATGATGTAAATCAGTTGATGAGTAATGACAATGTTAGTTGGCTTACCATGAATAATAGCGGGGATTTTAAAAATAAAAAAAACACTGAATATATCAGTGTTTTTTGTGGAGTTGGAGGGATTCGAACCCTCGTCCAAACAAGCAATACATAAGCTTTCTACATGCTTATTCTACCATTGGTTTTCGTCTGAAAGCAGAGGGCAGACACCCAACTTCCAGCTTATCTTCTGAGATTTTCGTGTTTTAGCCAAAGCATCTAAAACCTTATTTCTACATTACTATATCTCAGGATCAAACGCCGTAGAACGGAGCATTTGTGAGATATCTTGCTTCCTTACTATCTTCAGGAAAGCGCTTGAATCTTACTTTATTCGGATTAAGCTGCAAGAGCGAACTCTTCGTTGCCAGTTAAAATTTTGTAGCAAGGGATTATAGAGATCGCGCTACGGTTCTCTGCATGCTTACTTACCCATTGGTCTTGCTGTCGAAACCAGTCAACCCCATGAATTAAGTGACTGCAAAGATAGAATATTTTGTTTAAATACCATTAATACTACCGGTAGCTTTTTAAATAATAATGATGTAAAGATTAATTGTGCTTTTGGATATTCAAGAAAAAAAGTCAACATAATTATTCGTATTTAGGTTTTATTCTCTGTTTTTAAAGAGTACCCAACCCGATTGTATCACTGGTTTTTTAGTAAATCGATCTTTCCGTGACTTTTGTGCCTATAAGTTCCGGGTGTATTAATCGTTATTGATCATGTTGTGTTTCTTATTGACTATATGTTTTGAAGGTTGCTTGAAAATAAGAGGTTAAGTTTCTTCATAGTATATGATATACTTTATACTATATGATATTAGATGGAGTTGTGGGAAAAATGATGTTAAGCTATGCGCTGTGGTCAGTATTGTCATATAATAATGTCGGATCCTGAATTGAAACCAGGGTAGAGGTATTGGCTCTTTGTTGAAAACTTTAGGATTGGTAGAGAAGTAGAGTTTTCCTGAAATACACCATTAGAAAGGCATTGAGATAGGATGGGCAAATTTTCATATTGGGCTATTAATTGATATTGATATAGAGGTGTCTTCTATTGCTGCTTTCTTTATTATTTAAAGCCCTTATAATAAAGGAATATTGTATTTTTTTTAAAGAAAAAGGCAATGAGATTTTGTACTTTAAGAAAAAAGGTCTAGTTTTGCAATCCAAAATGAGATGTAAAATATGTTAATAATTCCAGTAAAAGATGGTGAATCCATCGACAGAGCTTTAAAAAAATACAAGAGAAAATTTGATAAAACAGGTACTGTTCGTCAATTAAGATCTAGACAAGCGTTTATCAAGCCTTCTGTAACTTTGAGACAATCTAAGTTAAAAGCTGCTTACAAACAAAGAGCACTTAGCAAGGAAGAGCAGGCTTAAGATTTTTTCTTAACCATATATTAATTCACTTCTTAAATTCTTATATTTGAGGAGTGAATTTTTGTTTTTACACCCATGCTGGATAAGTTCTTAGAATATCTACAATTCGAAAAGAGGTACTCACCTCATACCATTACAAGCTATAAAAAAGATCTTGATGACTTTTTTCATTTCTATCTCCGAACAGAGTCCTCTGAAGATATAAGTAAGGCTGACAAAAAAATCATCAGAAATTTCATTGTTGAGCTAAGTGAAAACAATATTTCCAAAAGAAGCATCAACAGAAAACTATCATCACTCCGAAGTTTTTATCTTTTCCTTTTAAAGATAGGGGAAATTAAGGTTTCTCCTACAGAAGGTATTTCTTCCCTGAAATTTTATGCAGAGAAGCAGATTCCTATGTCTAAAGAGGAAATGGCTGATCTGAATGACCGGGTATTCGAACAGGTACAGGATCTGCTGGAAAAATGTATTATGGAAGTTCTTTATCAAACCGGTATGAGGAAAGCTGAGCTTTGTGGCCTGATATTTGAGCATGTTGATCTAAATGAATATGAATTAAAAGTAGTCGGAAAAGGGAATAAAGAAAGGGTAATTCCTATTTCCGAAGATCTGTCTAAGCTTCTTAAAAGTTATAAGGAAATAAGAAATCCTCAGACAGAATATGAATCATATTTTTTTGTCAATAAGAAAGGGAAAAAACTCAGCGAAAAATTTGTTTATGTGGTAGTTAATAAGTACCTTAGTCTTATAACAACGAAAGAAAAAAAAAGTCCTCACATCCTTCGTCATAGCTTTGCTACTCACGTTTTGGATAATGGGGCGGAGATCTCCAAAGTGAAAAAAATATTAGGGCATTCAAGTCTTGCAAGTACTCAAGTCTATACGAATGCTAATATTGAACAATTGAAAAAAGTGTTTAATCAGGCTCACCCTCGAGCGTCAAAAAAAGAAGAATTATGAAGATTTCAGTACAATCAATTGGTTTAACTCCACACGAACCATTAGAATCACACATCGACAAAAAAGTAAGCAAATTAGCTACATTCTATGATAAAATTCATGAGTGTAAAGTGTTTCTAAAAGTAGAAAACAATGCTGATAAAGCAAATAAAACAGCTGAACTTATTTTAGCCGTTCCGGGAGATGATATCGTAGTAAAGAAGACTTCTGCAAGTTTTGAAGAAAGTTTGGACCTTTGTGTTGATACAGCTAAAAAGCTACTAATCAAGAAAAAAGAAATGGCTTAGAAAAAAAAGTTAAAAAAAGTTTATAAAATATTTGAGAATTCAAAAAATCCGTTCTATATTTGCACTCGCAAAAAAGGAACAGCGATCTTTTGAATTCTTTTTTATATTTGCCTCCATAGCTCAGTTGGCCAGAGCACGTGATTTGTAATCTCGGGGTCGTGGGTTCGAATCCCTCTGGAGGCTCATAAAATATAAAATATCTGGGGAGATTCCAGAGTGGCTAAATGGGACTGACTGTAACTCAGTTGCTTCGGCTTCGCAGGTTCGAATCCTGCTCTCCCCACTTTATTTTTTTTAAAAAAAACTTGCAAGATTAAATTAGTTTTCTTAGTTTTGCACAGCGTTTACCAATGGTTTTGGAAACAAAATTGCGGAAGTAGCTCAGTTGGTAGAGCGTCAGCCTTCCAAGCTGAATGTCGCGGGTTCGACCCCCGTCTTCCGCTCAATTAAATCACACTTTAAAAGTGATTTTTTTTAACACTGAAACGTGTAGAGTAGAGTTTCTCTATCACTTTCAGTCAATTATTAAAATGCCTCCATAGCTCAGTTGGCCAGAGCACGTGATTTGTAATCTCGGGGTCGTGGGTTCGAATCCCTCTGGAGGCTCATTTTAATATAAAATATCTGGGGAGATTCCAGAGTGGCTAAATGGGACTGACTGTAACTCAGTTGCTTCGGCTTCGCAGGTTCGAATCCTGCTCTCCCCACATTTTATATTAGAAAAAAAACTTGCAAGATTAAATTAATTTTCTTAGTTTTGCACAGCGTTTACCAATAATTTTGGAAACAAAATTGCGGAAGTAGCTCAGTTGGTAGAGCGTCAGCCTTCCAAGCTGAATGTCGCGGGTTCGACCCCCGTCTTCCGCTCAATAAAAATCACGCTATTCAGTGTGATTTTTTTAATTAATGCCGACTTAGCTCAGCGGTAGAGTGCTTCCTTGGTAAGGAAGAGGTCACGGGTTCAAGTCCCGTAGTTGGCTCTCGAAGCTCCCGAATTTCTTTCGGGAATTTTTTTTGCCCAAAATCTAAAACTAATCTGGTAATAATAAAGGGCAATAAGATATAAGGAGACCATAAATATATCATTGTATTCAAAATAAAATCCTCTGTATCACTTTTACTTTTATCTATAGTATATCTAAAACTTTTTCCCTGATATCAATAAAAAGAATAATCCTAAAAATTTTCGTTAAATTCGTGTAAAATAAATTTTGATGAATATTCTTTTATTAGAAGATGATCTCATTCTTTCTGCAGAACTTTGCAGATTTTTAGAATCGAATAATTTTGTCTGTGATAAGATCTACGATGGAGAAACATTTCTTCGCCAGATCAAAAGCAAGACCTATGATCTGTATCTGCTAGACATTAATGTTCCCAAGATAAATGGACTGGATGTTTGCCAGACCATTCGTTCTTTTGATAAAAATACTCCCATTATTATTATCTCAGCATATGGAGATCTTTCAGATAAAAAAGATGCCTTTACCAGACTTGCGGATGATTATTTAGTAAAACCATTTCAGTTTGAAGAGCTTCTTTTAAGAATTAATTCTTTACTAAGAAGAAAAATGCCGTCAGATGCCTCGGATCAGGACATTCTTAGAGTGGATGATCTTATTATCAACAAAACGGAACAGAAGATTTATCGTAGTGGAATCGAAATCACCCTTACCTTAAAAGAATTTCAGTTATTGGTTTATCTGGCAGAAGCACAAGGTAGAACTGTTTCCAAACAACAGATCACAGAACATGTCTGGGAACATAATTTCAATACAAATACGAACACTGTAGAAGTTTACATCAATTTTCTAAGAAAGAAGATTGATAAGGATTTTAAAATAAAGTTGATCCACACCCGCTCGGGTTTCGGATATTACCTAAGCCCATTGTAAATAAATGTCTTTAAAAAGAAAGATAGCCTTAACGATCAGTATCGCCTTTTCATTGCTCTTTGGAATGGTGATGGCTGTGATTTATTTATCTTTCAATGATTTTAGAAGAGACGAATTTAAGGAAAGGTTCAGACAACGACTTGAGTTTACCACTCATTTTATCTCAAAATCCAAGGATTTTGAAGAAGAGGCTCCTATTTTTTTCAATGAAAATTCAGATAATATCCTTTTGAACGAGAAGATTTTAATCTTTAATGAACAAAAAGAACTTATCTATAGCACTATTAAGGACCGTAATGTTACCTGGGATAGCGCCATGCTGAAAGAACTTGATAAAAAGAAGATTATTTATACAGAAAAAACCGTTCCGGAGATTTATGCAGCGCTTAGAAATATTAATGGTGAAAATTATTATATCCTTACAAGTGCCCTTGACACCAATGGAAAGTCGAAATTAAGCTATCTTAAATATCTTTTGATCACAGCCTATGTAATGAGCACGCTTCTTATTGGTTTTTTCAGTTATTATTTCGTTGAAAAATTTCTAAGACCCCTGGAAGACCTGAATAAGGAAATTTCAGAAGTTACAGCTCATAAACTAACCACTCAGATTCCTGTTCAGCACTCCAGTGATGAGATCAGTGTTTTGGCAAAATCATTTAATACCATGATTGGAAGGCTTGATGATGTATTTCAATCTCAAAAAGACTTTACAGCCAGTGCATCACATGAAATCAGAACACCAATTACAAGAATGGCCTTTCAGCTTGAAAATCTGATTAAGTTTGAAAATCATTCCTCCGAAACGCTGTCTTCCCTGCAGCAAATACAGCGGGATGTTTACCAGTTGTCTGACTTAACGAATTCATTATTGCTGCTTACAAAGTTTGATAAGGAAAATATTCAGAGTATTTATGAAGAAGTGAGGATTGATGAAGTTATTTTTGAAGCCTTTGATGGTGTAGAAAAAAGTTACCCAGATCTTAAACTGGATTTTCTTATCACTGAAGATACCTCTGAAAATGCTTTTCTGACCATTGGAGGGATTCATTCGTTATTGGTGATTGTCTTTATCAATTTATTTAAAAACGCAGCAGTATATTCTGATAATACACAGGTAAAGGTCCTTATTACGGAGACCAATGAGAACCTTAGGGTTGAAGTAATTTCTTATGGTGATACTATTTCTGAAGAAGAACAGGCTAAACTATTCGAAGCCTTTACCCGTGGAAATAATGCTCAAAATATTTCAGGTTCTGGTTTAGGACTTAGAATTGTCAAAAGAATTCTGGAATATCATGATGCTGAGATCATATATTCTTCTCCATCCGAATACATGAACAAATTCACTATAATTTTCAAGAAATAAATTCTTTTTATTCCTGTTCTCAAAAGTCAGGTTTATTTTTTGCTAAACAATAGATTAAACTTCGGAAAGAATTCAAAGGTTAGAGAATAATATGTTTCTTTTTATTTTACTAAACCTATTTGGAAATAGCCTGTTTAAGGTGATTTTAATATTTTTTTAATCCTCATTTAAGCTTCTTTTAATCGTATCCAAGCAATTTTGTAATTTAAAAATAAAAATAATGAACAGAATTGCAGTGCTGTGTCTGGCCGTTTCCTCATTCATGTCGGCACAACAGCAAATGTCTCTTTTGGATTGCGAAGAAGCCTTTCAAAAGAACAATCTCCAGCTGCTGGCCGAACAATACAACATCCATATGGCAGATGCTGATATTCTGCAGGCCAAAATCTGGGAACTTCCACAGCTAAGCGGGCAGTTCAATGCTTATAACCCGCAGGACAAGAAGTTTTTTGATGTTGGTCATTCCAAGGGAGCAGGCATTACCCAATTAATTTATATGGGGGGTAAAAAGAAAAATGAAATTGCCTTTGCAAAATCTAATAAAGAATTGTCGCAACTTCAGTTTTCACAACTTCTTGTTGATTTAAGAGCTCAGCTACGTACCACGTACTTTAATCTTTACTACGAAAGATTAAAACTTGAAAATACAGAAAAGCAACTAGGGTATATGAATGAGCTGTTAAGTGCTTACCGTGTACAATCAGCGAAAGGAAATGTGTCCCTTAAAGATGCTGTAAGACTTCAGAGCCTTGTAATCCAGCTGAATCATGACAAGCTTGAAATTAACAAAAATATTCTTGAGTTTGAACGAAACTTGAAAGTCCTTACAGGAATTACAGAAGATATAGAACCCTTGATGTCTGAGGCTGAAGCCAAGGAAGCTTTGGCAACGCAGCCTTTTGGTGAAGAAGAAGAGTTGAAGAGCAAAGCATTGGAAAATAATGCAGATTATCGGTATAATTTAAAACTGATCGACAATAGTAAGCTGTATGCCCAATGGCAGAAATCATTAAATGTTCCGGATCTCAATGTGGGAGCAGCGTGGGATCAGGCGGGAGGAACCTTTAATAATGAAGCTAATCTGACGCTGGGGATTCCTCTTCCTTTATGGAGGGTAAACCAGGGAAATGTGGAAAAGGCGAATTATGCAATTCAGCAGAATCAAAAAAATGCAGACTTTCAAAAATTGACACTTGAAACCAAAGTGCAGTCTGCCTATAAAACCTGGAAAGCACAATATGATCAATTAGTGGATATTAAAACCACAGATCTGCAAAATATGGATCTGGTATACAATGGGATGATGACCAATTTTAGGAAAGGAAATGTCAACCTTATTGAATTTACAGACTTTATGGATAGTTATCGTGAGACAGCCCTTCAGATCTATGATATGAAAAACGAGATCATGCAGTCTGCAGAACAACTTAATCAACTAGTACAAACGAAAATCTTCTATTAAAACAATGAAAACTTATATTATTCCGGTATTAATGATTTTATCATTGATAGCCTGCTCAAAAAAAGAGGGAGAGAAAAAAAATCAGGCTCAAAAAGGATTTGAGCTTAGTAATACCATGCTAAGTTCCATTTCCCTGGCAAAGGTTGAAAAAAAGAACGTAGAAGATGAATACAGCTTTTATGGGAAAATTTCTGCAGACAAAAACAGCTATATAGATGTTTACCCACTGGTAGGAGGAAATGTGATGAGCGTAAATGTGGAACTTGGAGACTATGTAAAGAAAGGACAAGTGCTGGCAACCATTAGAAGTACAGAGCTTGCAGAAATTCAAAAGGATGTAAGCGATGCAAAAACTGATATGGTAGTTGCTAAGAACAATCTTCGTGTTGCCAAAGAGATGTACGAGGGAAAACTGAATACGGAAAGAGATGTACTGGAAGCAAAAAGCCAGTTGCAGAAAGCGGAAGATCAGCTACAGAGAGCCACGGCGGTAAGTACGGTTTATAATGTTAAAACAGGAAATATATACAGTGTAGTAGCACCAATCAATGGATATATTGTTCAGAAAAATATCAATAAGGATATGCAGCTAAGAAGTGACCGAAGCGAGAATATTTTTGATGTAGCCAATACAACTAATGTATGGGCCATCATGAACGTCAATGAGTCAGATATTGATAAAATCAGCCTAGGAATGAAAGCTCAGGTTTCCACACTTTCTTATCCGGATAAGTTTTTTGATGGTAAAATTGATAAAATATTTAAAATCATCGATCCACAAACTAATGCTATGCAGGCAAGAGTGGTACTAGATAATGCCAACGGCTTGCTGATTCCGGATAGTAAAGCAACCATTAAAGTTTCTAGTCTTGAAAGTAATACAATGCTGACCGTTCCTTCTAGGGCGGTGATCTTTGATGATAATAAAAGCTTTGTTGTGGTCTTTAAATCAAGAACAGACGTGAAAGTTCGAGAAATTAAAGTATCAAAGCAGGTGGGTGATGTCACTTACATTGCAGACGGCCTTAAAGAAGGAGAAGAGGTAATTACCAATAATCAACTGCTGATATATCGTTCTTTGAACAGCTGAAAACAGTAGTGATTTAAAACAAATCTTTCAACGGCTTTTTTAGGTCATCAATTATCTATCATGAACAAATTCATAAAAAATATAATCGCTTTCTCCTTAAAAAATAAAGCATTTACCTTTATTTGGGTTGCTATTTTAGCGATTGCAGGTTTTATAAGCTTCAAGAACATGCCCATTGAAGCATTTCCGGATGTTACCAATACCCAGATTGTAATCATTACCCAATGGAATGGGCGTAGTGCAGAAGAAGTAGAACGTTTTGTCACTACACCTATTGAATTGGCAATGAGCCCGGTTCAGAAGAAAACAAGTGTGAGAAGTACCACAATGTTTGGGCTTTCCATTGCTAAAATTCTATTTGATGATGGGGTGGATGATACTTTTGCCAGAAATCAGGTCAATAACCAATTAAGAACCATTAGCCTTCCTGATGAAGTAGATCCTGAAGTACAACCACCCTACGGGCCAACCGGGGAAATTTTCCGATACACGCTGGAAAGTAAAACAAAGGATTCCCGCAAATTACTTACCCTGCAAAACTGGGTGATAGACCGTGCCCTAAGAGGGGTACCCGGAGTTGCGGACATTAATGTTTTCGGAGGACAGGACAAGGTCTTCGAGCTAAGCATTGATCCAAGAGCATTGGATAAATATAATCTGACACCCCTTAAGGTATATGATGCGGTTACCAAAAGTAATCTGAACGTAGGAGGAGATGTGATTGAAAAAAATGGACAGGCCTATGTGGTAAGAGGAATTGGTTTGGTGAAATCTATTACTGATATCGGAAATATTACCATTCAGAATGACAGCGGAAACCCTGTTTTAGTAAAGAATGTTGCTGAAGTTCATGAAAGCTCTATGCCTAGAGTAGGGCAGGCAGCCTTGAATAATCATGATGATACCGTGGAAGGAATTGTAGTGATGAGAAAAGGTGAGAACCCAAGAGAAGTTTTGATCGGAGTGAAAGCTAAAATTAAGGAACTGAATGAAAAAATTCTTCCAAAAGATGTAAAAATGGTGACTTTCTATGACAGGGATAACCTGATGGACTTTACCACCCACACCGTAATGCATAATCTGATTGAAGGAATTGTATTGGTAACAGTAATCGTTTTGATCTTCATGGCAGACTGGAGAACGACATTAATTGTTTCCATCATCATTCCGCTATCCTTATTATTTGCCTTTTTATGTTTAAAATTGGCAGGGATGAGTGCTAATCTACTTTCATTAGGAGCGGTAGATTTTGGAATCATCATAGATGGGGCCGTCGTCATGGTGGAGGGGCTCTTTGTAATGCTCGACCACAAGGCTCGCAAATATGGAATGGAGAAATTCAATAAATTGGCAAAGGGTGGTTGGATCAAGCAGACAGGAACAGGTTTGGGAAAAGCAATATTCTTTTCGAAGCTCATCATCATTACTTCCCTGATTCCTATTTTCTCATTCCAGAAAGTGGAGGGGAAAATGTTTTCACCATTGGCTTTTACTTTAGGGTTTGCATTGATGGGGGCTTTGATATTTACATTAACCCTTGTTCCGGTACTTTCTCATATTCTTTTAAATAAAAATGTAAGGGAAAAAAACAATCCATTTGTTAATTTTTGGGATAGCATCGTGCTAAAAGGCTTCAATACCACATATAAGCATAAAAAAATAAGTATGATTGTTGCCATCTCGTTCCTTGCATTGACTTTATTTTCCGGAAAATTCCTTGGAACAGAATTCCTACCCCAACTCAATGAAGGATCACTTTGGATTACTGCAGAAATGCCGATGAGTTCTTCATTAAAAGAATCCTTAAAAACAGCGGACCTTTTAAAAAAGGATATTATGAGCTTTTCCGAAGTCACAGATGTTCTGGCTCAGACAGGGAGAAGTAATGATGGAACAGACCCGAATGGATTCGGATTTGTACAGTTTGCGGTAAACCTTAAACCAAGAGAAGAATGGAAGCGAAAGATTACCTATGATGAACTTATTAATGAAATTGATAAAAAGCTTAGGAGTTATCAGGGAATCACATTCAACTATTCCCAGCCGATTTCGGATAATGTAGCAGAAGCTGTAGCCGGTTTTAAGGCTGAGAACGGGATTAAAATTTATGGAGATAATCTGGAAACGCTGGATAAACTGGCTCAGGAAATCTTAGTTAAAATTAAAGATGTAGAGGGAGTAAAAGATCCCGGTATCATAAAAAATATTGGTCAGCCGGAAGTAAGTGTTGTCTTAGACCGAGATAAAATGGCAGCCTACGGAGTAATGCCTGCTGATGCACAAGCTGTACTGGAGATGGCTTTTGGAGGGAAAACGGCTTCCGAAATGTTTGATGGAGAAAGAAAGTTCCCGATCCGTCTTCGTTATTCTCAGCAATACAGAACCAATGAGAATGATATCGCAGCTTTGATGGTTCCTACACAGGACGGAGCAAAAATCCCCTTAAAAGAAATAAGTACTATCGTTAAAGATAACGGAGCCGCATTCATTTACAGGGATAACATTAAAAGATACATTGGGGTGAAGTTCTCCATTCGTGACCGAGATTTAGGAAGTACCATTGCAGATGCACAGAAAAAGGTAGCCACTATTGATCTTCCGGACGGATATTCCGTTGGTTGGACAGGGCAGTTTGAAAACCAGCAGCGTGCATCACATAGATTGGCACAGGTAGTTCCGGTAAGTATTCTGATGATTTTCTTCCTGTTGTTTATCCTGTTTGGAAACATGAAAGACTCCCTTCTTGTTTTAGCTAATGTCCCTTTTGCATTGATAGGGGGAATTATTGCGCTGCATGTTACCGGAATCAATTTTGGAATCTCTGCCGGAGTAGGGATGATTGCCTTACTGGGAATCTGTATACAAAATGGAGTGATATTGATCACAGAATTTCATCAGAACGTTAAAGATGGAATGGATATAGACACCGCTATCTTAAATGGTGTGAAATCCAGAACAAGACCGGTAATCATGACGGCTCTTATGGCTTCTATTGGTTTAATGCCTGCAGCTTTGTCTACAGGAATTGGTTCGGAATCACAAAAACCCCTGGCCATTGTAATTATTGGGGGGCTTATTACAGCAACGGTACTTACACTGCTTATTTTTCCAATTATTTTCTGGATCTTCAACAGAACCAAAAAACTGCGTCATAGCTGATTTATCTTTCATTTTATATATTAATTGAGCCTGGAATATTCTGTATTTCAGGCTTTTTCATAAAAGGTTTTAGAAAGTTTTTTTCAATTCAGAAAAATGTGTAAATTTGCAGTCTCAATACATTGAAATATAAGGATTGTATTTCATTGGATGCAAATATTGAATTTTTTTCCAATAAAAAGATTTTGGTATTTAAAAAATCATTATATTTGCACACCGAAAATTTGAAAAACAATAAATAAATAATTTTAAATCATGGCAAAGGAAACGTTTAATCGTAACAAACCACACTTGAACATTGGTACTATTGGTCACGTTGACCATGGTAAAACTACTCTTACAGCTGCTATTTCTGCTGTATTAGCTAGCAAAGGTCTTGCTGAGAAAAAAGACTTCTCTGCAATTGACTCTGCTCCAGAAGAAAAAGAAAGAGGTATTACTATCAATACTGCTCACATTGAATACGAAACTGAAAAAAGACACTATGCTCACGTTGACTGTCCAGGTCACGCCGACTATGTTAAGAACATGGTAACTGGTGCTGCTCAAATGGATGGAGCTATCGTAGTATGTGCTGCAACTGACGGTCCAATGCCTCAGACTAGAGAACATATCCTACTTTGCCGTCAGGTAAACGTACCAAGAATCGTTGTTTTCATGAACAAAGTTGACATGGTAGATGATCCAGAGTTATTAGAGCTTGTTGAAATGGAGCTTAGAGACTTATTATCTACTTACGAATTTGACGGAGATAACTCTCCAGTGATTCAAGGTTCTGCATTAGGAGCTCTTACTGCAGCTACTGCATCTCCTGCTAACACAGAAGATAAGTGGTTCAAGAGCGTTGAAGAATTGATGGATGCTGTTGATACTTGGATCGAGCAACCACCAAGAGATACTGAGAAGCCATTCTTGATGCCAATTGAAGACGTATTCTCTATTACAGGTAGAGGTACTGTAGCAACTGGTAGAATCGAGGCTGGTGTTATCAATACTGGTGATCCAGTTGATATCGTTGGTATGGGTGATGAAAAATTAACTTCTACTATTACAGGAGTTGAGATGTTCAGAAAGATCCTAGATAGAGGTGAAGCTGGAGATAACGTAGGTCTATTGTTGAGAGGTATTGAAAAAACTGACATCAAGAGAGGTATGGTTATCGCTAAGAAAGATTCAGTTAAGCCACACAAAAAATTCAAGGCTTCTGTTTATATCCTTTCTAAAGAAGAAGGTGGACGTCACACTCCATTCCACAACAAATACCGTCCTCAGTTCTACGTAAGAACTACTGACGTTACAGGTGAAATCTTCTTACCAGAAGGTGTTGAAATGGTAATGCCAGGAGATAACTTAGAGATCACTGTAGAATTGTTACAGCCAATCGCTCTTAACGTAGGTCTTAGATTTGCGATCAGAGAAGGAGGTAGAACAGTTGGTTCAGGTCAGGTTACTGAAATCTTAGACTAATCATCTTAAAATAAAAAAAAAGCTTCCGAAAGGAAACTATCGGAAGCTTTTTTAATTACGGGCATCGTCCAATGGTAGGATACCGGTCTCCAAAACCGTTGATCAGGGTTCGAATCCTTGTGCCCGTGCAAATATAAATTATGAGTTCATTTATCGATTTTTTAAAAGGTTCTTATAACGAATTCAGGCATAAAGTTGAATGGCCAAAATGGGCTGACCTTCAGTCTTCTACAATTGTAGTGACTATTGCGACAGTTATTCTGGCACTATTTACCTTTGGAGTTGATGAATTGTTTTCAAAAGCAATCAGCAACATCATCGGAATGCTAATCAACTTGTTCAATTAATTAAAAGTATTTTCCCATAATGAGCGAATTGAAATGGTATGTGCTGAAAGCTATCAGCGGACAGGAAAATAAAGTGAAAAACTATATTGAGACAGAAATCAAACGTTTAGGGTTTGAACAGTACGTTACTCAAGTGGTTATTCCTATGGAAAAGGTTATCCAAATTAGAAACGGTAAAAAAGTTCCTAAAGAAAGACCTTACTATCCTGGATACTTAATGATTGAAGCTGACTTGATGGGGGAGATTCCTCACGTTATCAAAAACATCCCTGGAGTTATTTCTTTCTTAAGCTTAACAAAAGGTGGTGATCCTGTTCCAATGAGAAAATCAGAAGTGAACAGAATGCTTGGTAGAATGGATGAACTTTCAGAATTCGCAAGCGACGTTGAGATTCCATATGTGGTAGGTGAAAACGTAAAAGTGATCGATGGTCCTTTCAACGGATTCAATGGTACCGTTGAGAAAATTCTTGAAGACAAAAAGAAAATTGAAGTTTCTGTATTGATCTTCGGTAGAAAAACTCCAATGGAACTAAGCTACATGCAAGTAGAAAAAGTATAATAATTTACTTATATAAAATATAAAAAGACTGCTATTTAAGCGGTCTTTTTTATTTTATAGTTATTCCTTTTACTAAGTTCTTTTTCTTGTGCATTCACTTCTCTTTTTCACAATGTAATCACTATGACCTGTTACAGGCTCATCTATTGTTAATAAGATTATTTCTATGCTGTTGAAAGGTTTATCGGATGCAAATTTCTGGTAGACTAAGTGACACCCCATAGTAGTGTTTTTTTCTTAAAAAAAATATGAATGTCGAAAAATAAAGCTCTTATTTACTCTTATTATTTTATTTTTTGTAATTTTTTATATATTTTTTTATTGAAAATATAATAATTGATCTTTCGTATCATTCTCCTACACAGTGTTTAGCTTAAATGTAATAATCACCTCTATGGGATAAGACCTGTATTTTCCTGTATTTATAGACTTCTCTGGTTATTATTTCATCTTTGATGGCATGTTTATTGTAAACTAACGTGCAACACCCCATAAAACTTTTTGTTTTTCATTTTGTACACTGTTTAGCAGATGTACAGAGTTATTTTGTGTTTTATTTTTAAATCATAAATGAAATAGAGCATAGTTGGGTTGAAAAGGTTAAAAATAAGCACATCCCTATAATGACAAAAATTACTTCGGTGATCCTTTTAATAGGGTCAGTAGGATTTATAAACGCTCAGGTTGGTATTAATACTGCAAGACCGGAAAAGGAACTGACTGTAAATGGTACTATGAAGACATCTGGAATGGTTTTCAAAAAGCCAATGGAAAAGCTTGGTGCTGATGAAAATTATACATTTATCATTAAGTCTCCGGCTCCGGAAAATAAAATTACAGCTTATAATGATACTTTTGTACCTAATTCTCCGGCACCGATTAATATTATCCAGTTTAAAATTACCTGTGATCCTTCAGATAAGGACTGGGTAAATCAATTTGATACCAAAATCAATTCTCAAAAGTTTCTGGTTGTAATTTCCTCTTTTGGATTTACTCAGCCTATAAGAACCAATACTGCAGATTGGTTGACGCCAGTCCCTCAGATATTTGCCTATTCATCAGGTGGAACCTGGAAGTTGAAAGCCGACTATGAGGGGTTTTCCCCTGCTTCATCCTTGCCTACCGGAGAGTGGACACTTAATCTACTGGTATATGACAGGTCATACGCCAGAGAAGTTAATTCAACACAAGATCTTAAATCTTCTACAACGGGTGCAGCATCAGCACCTTTAATTCAATAAAAAGTACAATAATGAAGAAAATTACCGCATTATTTTTTGTTGCAGCTGCTTCTTTAGGCATGAATGCGCAGGTTGGAATCAATACTCCAAATCCAAAAGGTACCCTGGATGTAGAAGGTGAAACATTGGTTGAATCTTATTTAATAGATACTGAAAATGCGACCGCAAAAGGAAATTATTTACTCCTTACACGTTCCAAAGATACTTCGCCGGTAGGGAAAGTTAAGCTTCTTGATATTACCCTTCGTAATGTTGCTCCTGTAAATATGTATAGAGTTATTTTGAAAAATGTGAAACAGGACGAAGTTATTAACCTGAATACAGGATTGGATGCTGATAAATATGTTGTAGCCATTACAGGAGCTGTTTTTAATGGTGCTGTATCAGCTGCGAATACCTCTACAAATCCCAAATCCTACGGGGCTTATTCTACGGAAGTAACTAAAGTAGCGAAAGGTGGAAAAAATTATCATGCAATTAATTTAAGTTTTAAAGGAGCTGGTACCGCTTCTGAACAAAATGGGACATGGACTCTTACCTTGAATGTATTTGAAAAATCTCTGGTAAAGGATTGGGGAACATTTACTGGTTCTGTTTCTGCTGCCGCTTCTTTCTCAGGAGTATCAACCAACACCCCTTTAGGGCTTCAATAAAAAAATATGAGAAGAAAAATTTTTATTACAATGATAATGGGTCTGGGAATATCTATGAATGCTCAGACTGGAAAAGTAGGAATCAAAACAGATAAACCCACAGAAACCTTTGATGTAAACGGAAAAACATACACAAATTCTTTATATCTGAGAAATCCGGGAGAGCCTACCATGACGGGAGGAAGCTTTTTGGCAACATCAGAAAATGCCATGCAGTTGTATGATCCGAATCAGGAAAGCAGCGGATTATTCAACTATATCAAGCTCTCCTTAACAGGAGTATCTGGGGAAGGAATTACAGATTATGATACAAAAATAGACGCGAATAACTTCTTGGTTGTTCTCCATAATTATTCGTTTAAACTTAGTAATGGCAATACAAACGTAATGCTCGATTATGGAGATAACGGAATTAATGACAATAAACAGGGGTCTCCGGATGTAATTGCGTTCAAAAGTAATGGAACCTGGCATATCAAGGCAAAATTTACCGATAGTAGAATTATTGCTAATGTTGCTGGAGGACCCTCCAGAAGTTACAATAGTTTTACGGTAGATCTTTACTTAATGGCTTATAAAAGGCTTATTACAAAACAAAATATCAATGATATTAATGCTGATCTAGGAGGTGCTAATGGTTCTACACAGACAATTAATAAACCTTCGGGCTTTTAATAGTATTAGACTAGATATTGATCTTCAATCAAAACCGGACTGTAGTCTGGTTTTTTTGTTTTTGATGAATTTTCTGTTGTATACTTAAACAAAGCCGATCATTTATTTTTAGATGAAGATAAGATGGCGAAAATAGATGCCGTTTTTACCTATACCTATTCCCGGCTCAACGATCCTAAACATGCCATAATGTATTATAAAAGGCTCTTAAGTTTGTATCAGAAACAAAACAGGAAAACAGAAACCATAAAATCTTTCAATAATATAGGAATGCTTATCTGATATTATCAAAGCTGGATTCATCAAGATATTATTTTGAAAAAGGACTGGGATAAACTTTAGATAAAATTTAGAATACAAAATATTTTTACAAAGGAAAAAATGTAAAACTTTTTAAAAATCAGCAATATCCGTTTGTAGTTTCAAAAATATTTTATACTTTTGCAGTCCAAAAAGTAGGTTTATTGTTATGTGAGTGCATAACCTACTGAATAATAAATGCTTCCAAACTCATTAATTATTCAAATTTAAAAAACAAACAATGGCTAAGAAAGTCTTTAAAATGGTAAAGCTTCAGGTGAAAGGTGGCGCAGCTAACCCTTCTCCACCAGTAGGTCCAGCATTGGGTTCTGCAGGTGTGAACATCATGGAGTTTTGTAAGCAATTTAACGGAAGAACTCAAGATAAGCCAGGACAAGTTTTACCTGTAGTAATTACAGTATACGAAGACAAATCTTTTGAATTCGTAATTAAAACTCCTCCTGCAGCAATCCAGTTAATGGATGCGGCTAAGATCAAGGGTGGTTCTGGTGAACCAAACAGAAACAAAGTAGGTGCTGTATCTTGGGATCAGGTGAAGAAAATCGCTGAGGATAAAATGACTGACCTTAACTGCTTTACAATGGATTCTGCAGTTTCTATGGTTGCAGGTACTGCTAGATCTATGGGATTAAGAGTAACAGGAACTAAACCAACTTTTAACGCTTAAAACCTAAAGAAATGGCAAAATTAACAAAAAAGCAAAAGGAAGCTTTAAGCAAAGTAGAAAAAGGAAGAATCTATAACCTTGAAGAAGGTTCAGCTCTTGTAAAAGAAGTGAACACTGCAAAGTTTGATGCTTCAGTAGATATCGCTGTAAGATTAGGTGTAGACCCAAGAAAAGCAAACCAAATGGTAAGAGGTGTTGTATCTCTTCCTCACGGTACTGGTAAAGATGTTAAAGTATTAGCTCTTGTAACTCCAGATAAAGAAGCAGAAGCTAAAGCTGCTGGTGCTGACTATGTAGGTCTTGACGAATATTTACAAAAAATCAAAGATGGTTGGACAGATGTTGACGTTATCGTTACTATGCCAGCTGTTATGGGTAAATTAGGTCCATTAGGTAGAGTATTAGGTCCAAGAGGTTTAATGCCTAACCCTAAATCAGGAACTGTAACAATGGAAATTGGTAAAGCAGTAACTGAAGTGAAAGCAGGTAAAATTGATTTCAAAGTAGACAAGTATGGTATCATCCACGCTGGTATTGGTAAAGTATCTTTCGATGCTGCTAAGATCAAAGAAAACGCGCAGGAATTGATCTCTACATTGATCAAAATGAAGCCAACTGCTGCTAAAGGAACTTATGTAAAAAGCATTTATTTGTCTTCTACAATGAGCCCTGGTATTGCAATTGATACTAAATCTGTTAACTAATATAAATCCTTAAGACAATGACAAAAGACCAAAAAGTTGTAGCAATACAAGAGATCAAAGACTTGCTTCAGGATGCAAAAGTAGTATACGTAGCAGATCTAGACGGATTGAACGCTGCTAAGTCTTCAGAATTCAGAAGACAGGCTTTCAAACAAAATATCAAAGTAAAAGTTGTAAAAAATACACTTTTGCAAAAAGCAATGGAACAAATTGAAGGAGTAGATTACTCTGAAATGTTCCAAACTTTTAAAGGAAACTCTGCATTAATGATTTCTGAGACTGCAAACGGTCCAGCAAAATTAATTCAAGGGTTCAGAAAGAAAGAAGAAAAGCCAGCTTTAAAGTCTGCTTTTGTTCAGGAAACTTTCTATGTTGGAGACGAAAACTTATCTGCACTTGCTAACATCAAGTCTAGAGAAGAAATGATCGGAGAAATCATCGGATTACTTCAATCTCCAATTCAAAGAGTTGTTTCTGCTCTTCAAAACAAATCTGAAACTGTAGAAGCTAAAGCTGAAGAAGCTGCTCCTGCTGTAGAAGAAACTCCTGCTGAAGCTCCAGAAGCTGCTGCAGAAAGCACTGAAGAAACAAGTGCTGAATAATTATACTCAAAAAATTAAATAAATAATCAACAAAAACATTACAACAATGTCAGATTTAAAAAATTTAGCTGAAACGCTAGTAAACCTAACTGTAAAAGACGTAAACGAATTAGCTACTATCCTTAAGGATGAGTACGGAATTGAGCCAGCTGCTGCTGCTGTAGTTGTTGCTGCAGGTGGTGGAGAAGCTGCTGAAGAAAAGACTGAATTCGATGTAATTCTTAAGTCTGCAGGTGCTTCTAAATTAGCTATCGTTAAATTAGTAAAAGATTTAACTGGTGCTGGTCTTAAAGAAGCTAAAGATATCGTAGATGGTGCTCCAGCTGCAATTAAGCAAGGAGTTTCTAAAGACGAAGCTGAAGCTCTTAAGAAGCAATTAGAAGAAGCTGGTGCTGAAGTAGAATTGAAATAATTTTCAATTTTATTATAAATATATGAAGCCCGGGCATTTGCCCGGGCTTTTTTTGTTGTTATTTATTAAAGAGGTCGTATCTAATCTATATATGTATTAGAATATTTTTACTTTGTGTTATTTAATATTCAATTATCTTTGTTTATTTCGTAATAATGAACTTTAAAATTTATATTTATTGCATATATTTAATGTTTTTAATGTATTTTTTTTATTAAAAAATTGTTTTTGTTGAAAAATCATTATATTTGCATTAAGAAAAAACACAACATAATTGGATAGAAATTATTTTCTTTCCTATAGTCAAATAGCATTTTTATTGCTCATCTCGGCCGTGGGAAAACTAAACGCTAGGTTTATATCTGTTACCATCAGTAAGTCTGAACTGCTGCATTATACAGATGGAAATAATGCTGGTTTATATCTACAATCAACAATTGCCTTTTCAGATCAACTGATCGAGAATATTAGGGCTCAGAATAATGTGAATGGCAGATTTTTTCATTATAATAAAGATGAGAAGAAATGTCAATGTACTGTATTTCATAATAATACTTCACAAAACAACCATCCTGTCTTTAATGACAAAGATTTCTTTCTATTCTTTGCGAAGAATATGGATTTTCTTTCTGCACAGTATAAGTGGAGAGAGATATATTCCGATGGGCATGAAAATACTAAAACAATATTTGAAAAGGTCAAGAAGTTTACTATTGATACTTTCAGAGTAGTGGATGGTTTTAAATGCATCATCAAAATTCCAGATAAACTAGCTCCTCTTACCTAGTTATACATTCTATTTTTTACAATTCTCTGGTTAAGTTATAAACGTTTTCATTTAAAGATTTAAATGAGAAAGGTAGAATCTGCCCTTTAAATAAAAATAAACACAAAAAAACAACAAATTTTAATTACAATGAAAAGCAAATTATTCACACTCGCATTCTTATCCATAAGTCTCTCGACATATGCACAGGTTGGGATTAATGTAGTCATGCCGCAGGCCTCTCTTGATGTGGTAGGTTTTCCATCAGATAATAGTAAGCTGGATGGTGTTATCGCACCAAGACTTACAGGAGTACAATTGAAAGCTAAGAGCTATACAACGGCCCAAACAGGGGCAATAGTATATGTTACGGCAGCAGAAATTGCACCTGCCGGACAGACCATTGATGTTGTAGTGCCCGGCTATTATTATTTTGATGGAACAAAATGGAGCAATTTAGGTGCTAGCTGGCGTACAACAGGGAATACGGGAACTGTAGCTGCCGCTGCTGGTTTGGGAAGTGATGTTTCCACTGGCAACTATTTAGGAACAAGTGACGGACAAAATCTGGTACTGGCAACCCAGAAAAATGTAAAAGGAATTTTGGATGTGAACGGAACCTTGCGTGGAGGAAATTCTAATACGACCTCAGGAGCTTTCGCATCATTTACATGGGGATCCAATAACACACTGACGAATAGTACTTCTTCCAATGTGGCATTAGGAAAGGATAATACGGTTTCTGCACAAGGAAATTTTCCCGCTGTTGCGATCGGATTAGGAAATACAGCAAATAGCGGAGCTAAGGTTATTGGGAATTCCAACAATGCATCAGGAGCCAATAATTTAGTCTTTGGAAATCTAAATACAATAACAGGTATTACAGGGCTGACCCTGGGAAACAGTAATACTAATAACGGAGGTATTATTGTGGGAGCTGGAAATACAGCGGTAACCAATACCGTTGCCATAGGTTCTGCAAATGATGTTTCAGGGGGACAGGCAATAGCAATAGGATTTACAGGAAAGGCATTAGCAGGACAATCAGTGTATGCTAATAAAGCCCATGCCTTTTTTAATATAGGAAACGGGGCAGATGCTATTGTAGGGATTAATATGGTACCTACAGCTGATACAGCATCAGGAGCCGCTATTCAAATGAAAGGAATTACCCCATCTAATAATGCATGTACAAGTAAGGAAGAAGGGGCGATCCGGTACAATGCTACAGCTAGAGTGCATGAGGGATGCAATGGAACAATATGGAAAGCATTCTAGTAAATAAAAAAATAAACACAAACCTTAAAAATAAAAAAATGACCAAAAAATTATTCGAGAAATTAGCTGCGATGCTCATGACGTTAGTAATGTCTGTAGTGGTAATTGCACAACAAGGCTATGAGCCTATCCGAGGGATGGGAGTAGAGGCAAAACCTGTAAATAATTCAGGAATTTGCCTGGCATGTTACAATGGAAGTATGAATCCGGTAGTGGATGCCAATTTAGATAACAGTGCAAGCATGGGGAACTTTGCGTCTCTGGTAAGTGGAAATGGAATTTCTGTGAAGAACAAGAATACTTCTTACCCGGCAGGATATATCACCGGATTTAATGTAGATCTTGGGACAAGTTTTATTACAATTGATTTATTAAGCTCTTTAAGAATCAGTACGTATAGAAATGGAGTTCTCCAGGAAACAACTACCAGCAGTACGCTTTTATCGGTGCCGGCATTTGGAGGAAGCAAAAACAGAATATTCTTACATTTAAAAACTACAAAAGAGTTTGATGAAGTAAGATTATATCAAACAAACGTTCTTTCGGTTTTCAGTGCAATGAATGTATATTATGCATTTGCGTTTGATCCTACAAAGGTGCCTACTGATAATAATGGTATTTGTGATGATATCATTGCAGGAAGCGGTGTTGACGGCAATGTGTCAGGAAGCAGTAGTTTCCTTGCTCCGCTTTCCTATGTTCAGAATAAAGAAAATATTGGAGACGGAAATAAAAACTCTTTCGGGAAAGTAGTTCTTCCAATAGGGTTGTTAGGATCTTATTCAGTGGGAGTTTTGGATAAAAATCAGGTATATCCTGCTGGTAATAGAACAGGATTTGTAATAGAGCCAGATGATCAGGGAAAACTTTTAAGTGCTGAGTTCTTGAAAAATATTACGATTGAAACTTATTTATTCGGACAACTTCAGGATTCAAGACAATTATCTGATGGTGGAGGATTAATCAATATTAAAGTTCTTGGTTATGGTTCCGGAAAACAAAAAGTTACCCTTACGACTACCAAGCCGTTCAATGAAGTAAGATTGAAAATTACGCAGACTGTAGGATTTAACTTAGGAGCGCTTAAGGTGTATTATGCTTTTGAAGAACCAATATCTTGTGAATGTGATGATAAAATACAGACAAGTGGTTCTGCTATCCCTGGAAATCTGGTAACAGGAGGAAGCTGGACATCGGGACCGGGTTTTCTGGGACTTATTTTAGCCAAAATGGTAAATCCTGAAGCAATTGTTGATAATAATTCATCCAATTATGCAACAGCAACAGTTCCGGCAGCATCTATATTTAGTATTTTCTCAGCATTTGCTACAGTAAGTAGTGCTTCTATGCTGCCTGTTAATACAATGGCTGGATTTACAGTAGAAAAAGCAGGGAACCTTATTGGAGTAAGTGTTTTGGAAAATATTACCGTGACATTGTATAATGGAAACGCCGTTACAGATACCTTTACAAGTTCAGGAAGTCTTATCAGTGGAAACTTCTTTACCACGAACTCGAATAAGTTCTATGTAGGAGGAAAAGCTACAAAGCCCTTTAACCGTATGAAGATTACTTTCAATAGCGGAACAGCGGTTCGTATTCCTCAGAACTACTACATCTACAATGCTTTTGCAAGCAAAGATGATGATAACGATGGAACACCAAACTGCTTTGATCGTTGCCCTGGAGGAGATGACAGCATTGATAATAACGGAAATGGTATTCCGGATTGTGCTGAAGGATGTACAGTGGTTAACGATAAATCGCCAACTTTAGATACTGATGGAGATGGTATTGTTGATGCCTGTGATTTTGATTCTGATAATGATGGTATTCCGGATTCAATGGAAGATTTTGATAAAAACGGAAAATTTGAAGATGATGACATGGAGGGAGATATTTTAATTACACCAATACTTGGAGATGCAATTCCAAACTATCGTGATCTTGATTCTGATAATGACGGAATACTGGATCTATTCGAATCAGGAATTCCTACATCAGTAATCAATCAGATTGATGCAGATCATAATGGGATCATTGATGCTGGTGTAGTGGTAGGAAACAATGGTTTAGCTGATGTATTGGAAACTTATGCGGACTCGGGTACCCTGAAATATCCTCTTAAAAATACGGATGGAGACAGCCAGCCTGATTTCCTTGATCTTACTTCCAATGGTTCAGATCTTGACCTGTACCAAATTGGAAAAGGTAATTTGGATACAACAGGAGGTGGGTTTATTTCTACTATTGATGATAAGGATAGAGACGGTATACAGGCAGTGGTAGATACAGATCTTGTGAAGAGAGGATCACCCGATTCTCCACTTTCACCTTATGCTGCATTGTTGAAAAATATAGCAATGAGTTCTGAGAAAATCACAAGAAGTTCAGAAATAATTGAAGTGGCAAATAATGTTAAGGTGTACCCTAATCCTGTAAAATCAGGTGAAAATCTTATGATTACCGCTGCAGAAGAAGGTGTTTATACATTGTTCTCAGCACAGGGACAGGTGGTGAAGTCTGATAAATTTACCACGCGTACAGGTATTGATACCTCTTCATTGCCTACGGGAATTTATATCATTAAGATTGAAACTAAGTCAACGGTAAAATCTTACAAGGTTATTGTAAAATAAATATAAGAATTCTTAGTGTTAATAAGGGCTGCTCATTTATGGGCAGCTTTTTTATTTTAATAATCTCAAAATGAGCACATTTGTTTGTTATTATGGATGAATTTTTGTATATTTGCACCTCTTTTGGCGCGAAAATTTGTATGTAAATTTATAAAATATTGAAAATCAACTCTTTCATTGTGTAAAAACATGAAAGGGGTTTCGTGTTTATGGATATTGCAGGTAATATAGCCTCAAAAGTAATAAAAGTATTTTGCATTACGCTGTGAAAAGATATACCAGTGTTGCAGTTAGGAATCAGATAAAAGACCTAAAGAACATAGAATAAAGAACAAAGACCGATAATTGCGCCAAAATTTTCTTCCCTTTTTCTTTTTTTATTATTCTTTTTCCCTTTTTCTCTCCTGATATTTTTTAATGAATCAAAATATTTTTTAACCCTTTCTTAAAAGTTTTATGAGTAAAACA
Organism: Chryseobacterium sp. SIMBA_028; assembly: GCF_046535285.1. Taxonomy (NCBI): domain Bacteria; kingdom Pseudomonadati; phylum Bacteroidota; class Flavobacteriia; order Flavobacteriales; family Weeksellaceae; genus Chryseobacterium; species Chryseobacterium sp. SIMBA_028. The sequence goes on from NZ_JAWRWZ010000009.1 coordinate 213,302, forward strand.
AAATCAACAACTCAAGGAAATCCGAGAATTAATTTCTCATCAGCGAAAGGAAAAATTATCACTCCAGACTTCTTGGATATCCAAATCGAGTCTTTCAGAGAATTTTTCCAGCTTGATACACTTCCTGAAGCCAGAAAGACAGAAGCTCTTTACAAGACTTTCCAAGAGAACTTTCCAATTACAGATTCTAGAAATCAATTCGTATTGGAATTCTTGGACTATCTGGTAGATTCTCCACGTTATTCAATCGATGAATGTGTGGAAAGAGGACTTACTTATTCAGTTCCTCTAAAAGCAAGACTTAAATTATATTGTACTGACCCGGAACACGAAGATTTCCAAACTGTGGTTCAGGATGTATATTTAGGTCCGGTTCCTTATATGACGCCAAGTGGATCTTTCATCATCAATGGTGCAGAAAGAGTTATCGTTACGCAGCTTCACCGTTCACCTGGTGTATTCTTCGGACAAACTTACCACGCTAACGGAACCAAACTTTACTATTCAAGAATTATCCCTTTCAAAGGATCTTGGATGGAATTTACAACGGATATCAACAGCGTAATGTACGCGTATATCGACCGTAAGAAAAAATTACCATTAACAACTTTATTAAGAGCTATCGGTTACGAATCTGACAAGGATATCCTTCAGATCTTCGACCTTGCTGAAGAAGTGAAAGTTTCTAAAGCTGCCCTTAAAAAAGTAGAAGGGAGAACATTGGCTGCGAGAGTATTGAACACTTGGTTCGAAGATTTCGTAGACGAAGATACTGGTGAAGTAGTTTCTATTGAAAGAAACGAAATCATCTTAGATAGAGAAACTATTCTTGAAAAAGAACACTTAGATCTTATCTTGGATGCTGGTGTGAAGTCTATCTTGATTCACAAAGAAAACAGCAATGAATTCTCTATCATTCAGAATACATTACAAAAAGACCCTACTAACTCTGAAAAAGAAGCGGTAGAGTATATTTATCGTCAGTTAAGAAATGCAGATCCACCAGATGAGGAAACAGCAAGAGGAATTATTGAAAAATTATTCTTCTCTGAGCAGAGATACTCTTTAGGTGAAGTAGGACGTTACAGATTGAACAAGAAGTTAAGTCTAAACATCCCAACTACAACTGAAGTTCTTACAAAAGAAGATATCATTGCAATTGTAAGACACTTAATTGAGTTAGTAAACTCAAAAACTGATGTAGATGATATTGACCACTTATCAAACAGAAGAATTAAAACTGTTGGTGAGCAATTAGCAGGACAATTCGGTGTAGGTCTTTCAAGAATTGCAAGAACAATCAAGGAAAGAATGAATGTTAGAGATAACGAAATCTTTACTCCACTTGACCTTGTAAATGCAAAGACTTTAACATCTGTAATTAACTCGTTCTTTGGTACCAACCAGCTTTCTCAGTTCATGGACCAAACCAACCCATTATCAGAAATCACGCACAAGCGTAGACTTTCTGCACTAGGGCCTGGTGGTTTATCAAGAGAAAGAGCAGGTTTCGAGGTTCGTGACGTTCACCATACTCACTACGGAAGAATTTGTCCGATTGAAACTCCGGAAGGACCAAACATCGGTTTGATTTCATCTTTAGGTATTTATGCTAAAATCAACAGACTAGGTTTCATCGAAACTCCATATAGAAAAGTAGAAGACAGCAAGATTAATCTTAATGCTGATCCTATTTATCTTAATGCAGAAGACGAGGAAGACAAAGTAATTGCTCAGGCAAACGTTGAATTGAGTGATAACGGTGACTTCTTAACAGACAGAATTATTGCTAGATTGGATGGTGACTACCCTGTAGTTGAGCCATCTCAGGTTAACCTTATTGATGTTGCACCAAACCAGATTTCTGGTATTTCTGCTTCATTGATTCCGTTCCTAGAGCATGATGATGCGAACCGTGCATTGATGGGATCTAACATGATGCGTCAGGCCGTTCCTCTATTGAAGCCACAGGCTCCAATCGTTGGTACAGGGCTTGAGCAGCAAGTTGCAAGAGATTCAAGAATTTTGATCAATGCTGAGGGTACAGGTACTGTAGAGTACGTAGATGCTGATAAGATCACTATTAAATATGAAAGAAGCGAAGACGAAGATTTAGTACAATTTGAGTCTGCTACTAAAACATACAAACTTACTAAGTTTAGAAAAACTAACCAGAGTACAACAATCACGCTAAGACCAAACGTAAGAGTAGGTGATGTAGTGGAGAAAGGACAAGTACTTTGTGATGGGTATGCTACTGAAAAAGGAGAATTAGCTCTTGGTAGAAACTTAGTGGTAGCGTTCATGCCTTGGAAAGGATACAACTTTGAGGATGCAATCGTAATCAACGAAAAAGTTGTACGTGAAGACTGGTTTACTTCAATCCACGTGGATGAGTATTCTCTTGAAGTTCGTGATACCAAATTAGGTATGGAAGAGCTTACAGCAGATATTCCAAACGTTTCTGAAGAAGCTACTAAAGATCTTGACGAGAACGGTATGATCAGAATCGGTGCTGAAGTGAAGCCTGGAGATATCATGATTGGTAAAATTACTCCAAAAGGTGAATCTGACCCGACTCCTGAAGAAAAACTTCTTAGAGCAATCTTTGGTGATAAAGCTGGTGATGTAAAAGATGCATCATTAAAAGCTGACTCTTCATTAAGAGGAGTGGTTATCAACAAAAAATTGTTCTCTAGAAACATTAAAGACAAAAAGAAAAGAACTGAAGAAAAACTTAGACTAGAAGAGATTGAAAACACTTACAAGGCTAAGTTTGATGAGTTGAGAAACACTTTAATTGAAAAATTAAATACACTGGTAAGCGGTAAAACTTCTCAAGGGGTACAAAATGACCTTGATGAGGAAATTATTGGTAAAGGTGTGAAGTTCACTCACAAATTATTGACTTCAGTTGAAGATTATGTAAACGTTAGTGGTGCAGACTGGACCGTTGATGCTGATAAGAATGAATTGATCAAACAATTGATTCACAATTACAAAATCAAATATAACGACATCCAAGGAGTTAAAAACCGTGAGAAATTTGCAATTTCAATCGGAGATGAGCTTCCAGCAGGGATCATGAAGTTGGCTAAAGTTTACATCGCTAAGAAACGTAAACTGAATGTAGGAGATAAAATGGCAGGACGTCACGGTAACAAAGGTATCGTTTCAAGAATCGTTCGTGAAGAGGATATGCCATTCCTAGAAGATGGAACACCAGTAGATATCGTATTGAATCCACTAGGGGTACCTTCTCGTATGAACATCGGTCAGATCTATGAAACAGTTCTTGGATGGGCTGGTCAGAAGCTGGGTATGAAGTTCGCTACGCCAATCTTTGATGGGGCAACTCTTGATCAGATTACTGAATATACAGAGAAAGCAGGTCTTCCTAAATTCGGTCACACTCACCTTTATGATGGGGGTACCGGAGAAAGATTTACTCAGGCTGCAACTGTAGGTATTATCTACATGTTGAAACTAGGACACATGGTTGATGACAAAATGCACGCACGTTCTATCGGTCCTTACTCATTGATTACTCAGCAGCCGTTAGGAGGTAAAGCTCAGTTCGGGGGTCAGAGATTCGGAGAGATGGAGGTTTGGGCACTTGAAGCATTCGGTGCATCAAACATCTTGAGAGAAATCTTGACTGTGAAGTCGGATGACGTGATTGGTAGAGCGAAAACTTATGAAGCAATTGCTAAGGGTGAATCTATGCCTGAACCAGGTATTCCAGAATCATTCAACGTATTACTTCACGAGTTACAAGGACTTGGACTTGACGTAAGACTTGAGGAATAATTTTGAATGTCGAATTTTGAATCAATTCAGAATTTTATAATCCAAAATTTATAATCCAAAATCTAAAATCTAAAAAATGTCAAATAAAAATAAATCAAGTAGATTTAATAAAATAACCATCGGTTTAGCTTCACCGGAGTCTATTTTACAAGACTCAAGAGGGGAAGTTTTAAAGCCGGAAACTATTAACTACAGAACTCACAAACCTGAAAGAGACGGGTTATTCTGTGAGAAAATTTTTGGTCCTGTAAAGGATTACGAATGTGCTTGTGGTAAATACAAGAGAATTCGTTACAAAGGGATCGTTTGTGACCGTTGTGGAGTAGAAGTTACTGAGAAAAAAGTAAGAAGAGAGAGAATTGGACACATTAATCTTGTAGTTCCTATCGCTCACATCTGGTATTTCCGTTCTTTACCAAACAAAATCGGTTACCTTTTAGGAATTCCTTCTAAGAAATTAGATATGATCATCTACTACGAAAGATATGTAGTGATCCAGCAGGGTATTGCTAAAAAATTAGATGGTTCTGATTTTGAAAATATGGAATTCCTTACAGAAGAAGAGTACCTTGACATCATGGAGACTCTTCCTGTAGAAAACCAGTATCTTGATGATTCTGATCCAAACAAATTCATCGCCAGAATGGGTGCTGAAGCTGTAGAAGATCTATTAAAGAGAATTGATCTTGATGCATTGTCTTTCGACTTAAGACACAAAGCTCACAATGAAGGTTCTAAGCAAAGAAGAACTGAAGCGCTGAAAAGATTGAACGTTGTAGAAGCATTAAGAGGTGCTAATACAAGAATGATCAACAGACCAGAGTGGATGATCATGCGTGTACTTCCAGTTATACCACCAGAACTAAGACCATTAGTTCCATTGGATGGAGGACGTTTCGCAACTTCTGACTTGAATGACCTTTATAGAAGAGTTATTATCAGAAATAACCGTTTGAAGAGATTATTGGAGATCAAAGCTCCTGAAGTAATCTTGAGAAACGAGAAGCGTATGCTTCAGGAATCAGTAGATTCATTATTCGATAACACAAGAAAATCTTCTGCAGTAAAATCTGAATCAAACAGACCATTGAAATCACTTTCAGATTCATTGAAAGGTAAGCAAGGTCGTTTCCGTCAGAACTTACTAGGGAAAAGGGTAGATTACTCTGCGCGTTCAGTAATTGTTGTAGGTCCAAACTTACAGCTTCACGAATGTGGTATTCCTAAAGATATGGCAGCTGAACTTTACAAACCGTTCATCATTAGAAAACTAATTGAAAGAGGAATTGTAAAAACAGTAAAATCTGCAAAGAGAATTATTGATAGAAAAGAACCCGTAGTTTATGATATCCTTGAAAACGTGATGAAAGGTCACCCTGTTCTACTAAACAGAGCACCTACGCTTCACAGATTGGGTATCCAGGCTTTCCAACCTAAGATGATCGAAGGTAAGGCAATCCAGCTACACCCGTTAGTAACAACAGCATTCAACGCCGATTTCGATGGTGACCAGATGGCGGTACACTTACCGTTAGGACCAGAAGCAATCCTTGAAGCTCAGTTATTAATGTTAGGTTCTCAAAACATCTTGAACCCTGCAAACGGTTCTCCAATTACAGTACCTTCTCAGGACATGGTTCTTGGTCTTTATTTCATGACCAAAGAATTAAGCTCTACAGAAGATATGAAAGTGAAAGGAGAAGGTCTTGCATTCTATTCTCCTGAAGAAGCGGAAATCGCTTATGCAGAAGGTAGAGTATCTTTAAATGCTAAAGTAAGATGTAGACTTCCTATCAAAGAAGATGGAGTAATCGTAACAAGATTGATCGAAACTTCTGTAGGTAGAATCTTATTCAACCAGATTGTACCTAAACAATCAGGATATATCAATGAGCTTCTTACTAAGAAATCATTGAGAAACGTTATTGGTAAGATCCTTGCTGATACGGATTTCCCTACTACTGTGAAGTTCCTTGATGCAATGAAAGACCTAGGGTATTCAAACGCATTCAAAGGAGGACTTTCATTCTCACTTGGGGATATTGTAGTTCCTGTTGAGAAAAAGCAGATGATTGCTACTTCAATTGAAACGGTAGACGAAATTAGAGCTAACTATAACATGGGTCTAATTACCGATACAGAACGTTATAACCAGGTAATCGACGTTTGGACAAATACCAACGCAGGATTAACTGAAATGATCATGAGCAGAATGAAAACTGACCAAGGTGGTTTCAACTCTGTATATATGATGCTTGACTCTGGAGCGAGGGGTTCTAAAGAACAGATCCGTCAGTTATCAGGGATGAGAGGTTTGATGGCGAAACCGCAAAAAGCCGGTTCTACCGGAGCGGAAATCATCGAAAACCCGATCCTTGCAAACTTTAAGGAAGGTCTATCGATTCTAGAGTACTTTATCTCTACCCACGGTGCTCGTAAGGGTCTTGCGGATACCGCTCTTAAGACAGCCGATGCTGGTTACTTAACGAGAAGATTGGTAGACGTTGCACAGGACGTTATCGTTACAGAAGACGACTGTGGAACGCTAAGAGGTACAGAAGTTACTGCACTTAAGAAAAATGATGAGATTGTTGAAAGAATCTCTGAAAGAATCTTAGGTAGAGTATCTCTTCATAATATTTACGATCCTGAAACTGACGAGCTTATTGCTAGTGCAGACCAGGTGATTATCGAAGCATTGGCGAAAAGAATCGAAGAAGCAGGATTAGAAGCTGTGGAGGTTCGTTCACCATTAACTTGTGAAGCTAAGAAAGGTATCTGTGCGAAATGTTACGGTAGAAACTTAGCAACAGGTAAAGTAATCCACATGGGTGAAGCAGTAGGGGTAATTGCAGCACAGTCAATTGGGGAACCAGGTACTCAGCTTACGTTGAGAACTTTCCACCAAGGGGGTACTGCAGGTAACGTTTCTGAAAACCCATCTATCGTAGCTAGAAGAGATGGTATCGTTGAAATGGATGAAGTAAGAACAATTACTTCTGAAGATGAAAACGGTAATACAGCTGAGGTTGTAGTTTCTCGTTCAACAGAATTTAGATTAGTGGCTGCCGAGTCTAAGACTCCATTAATGGTAGCTAACGTACCTTACGGATCTATATTAGCTGTAAAACCAGGTGATAAAGTGAAGAAAGGAGATGTGATCTGTAGATGGGATCCGTATAACGCGGTTATCATTGCTGAAACTTCAGGTAAGGTAGAATATGAAGATATTATTCAAGGTATTTCATTCCAACTTGAAATTGACGAACAAACAGGATTCGAAGAGAAAGTAATCTCTGAATCTAGAAATAAGAAAGCCGTACCTACATTGAAGGTGGTAGATTCTAAAGGGGTTGAGCAGAAAGCATACAACTTACCGGTAGGAGCCCACTTAATGGTAAATGATGGTGAAAAAATTAAGGCTGGTAAAGTCTTAATCAAAATCCCAAGAAAATCTGCGAAAGCAGGGGATATCACCGGAGGTCTTCCGAGAGTTACTGAATTATTCGAAGCAAGAAACCCTTCAAACCCAGCGGTTGTTACTGAAATCGACGGGGTAGTTTCTTACGGAAAAATTAAGAGAGGTAACCGTGAACTTATTGTTGAGGCTAAAACTGGAGAAAGAAAAATTTACTTAGTAAAACTTTCTAACCAGATCTTGGTTCAGGAGAATGACTTCGTAAGAGCTGGTTCTCCACTTTCTGACGGTTCTATTACACCGGACGATATCCTAAGAATTAAAGGCCCAACTGCGGTTCAGGAATACTTAGTAAATGAGATTCAGGAAGTTTACCGTCTACAGGGGGTAAAAATCGACGACAAGCACTTCGAAATCATCGTAAGACAGATGATGACAAAAGTATCTATCGTAGATGGAGGTGATACTCAATTCCTTGAAGGAGCTCTTGAACATAAGTATGACTTCTTGGAAGAAAACAACAGAGTATTCGGTCTTAAAGTAGTTACTGAAGCTGGTGATTCTAAAGAGTTCAAACCAGGTCAGATGATCACTGCAAGAGAATTAAGAGACGAAAACTCTAAGTTGAAGCGTGAAGATCAGGCTTTAGTAGAAGTAAGAGAAGCACTTCCTGCTACTGCAACTCCTGTATTACAAGGTATTACAAGAGCAGCACTTCAAACGAAGTCATTCATGTCTGCAGCATCATTCCAGGAAACAACTAAGGTTCTTAATGAGGCAGCAGTTGCTGGTAAAGTTGACGCTCTTGGTGGTCTTAAAGAAAATGTAATTGTAGGTCACAGAATTCCTGCAGGTACAGGTCTTAAAGAGTATCAGAATGTTATCGTAGGTTCTAAGAAAGAATTCGAAGACCTTAACTAAAATTAATGATTTGAAATTTGGGGTTTGAATTTATTTTTATATTTTCACAATCTCAAATTTCGAATTTTAAAAACATAATTTATAACAATGGACAACAATCAAAATCCACAAGACGGAAACATCAACATCGAATTAAACGAAATGGTAGCTGCTGGTATCTATGCTAACCTAGCTTTAGTAAACCACTCTCCATCTGAATTTGTAGTAGACTTTATTCAGTTGATGCCAGGTGTTCAGCAAGCTAAAGTAAGATCAAGAGTAATTCTTGCTCCACTTCATGCTAAAAGAGTATTAAACGCTCTTCAACAGAACATCGCTAACTACGAGCAGCAGTTCGGAGAAATTAAAGAAGTTGAGCCTTTCGTATTAGGAGGAAACAACGTACAAGCTTAAGATTTCTCTTTACAATAAAATAGAATACCTCGGTTTTACCGGGGTATTTTTTTTGTCTATAGGAAATTATAATGATTCTTTTGAAAAGTTAAATTATTTTACTGAATTGTTAATAATATTTAATGAAACAAAAAAATACCATATCAATATTTCATTTTTATATATTTGTTTTTAGAAAAAGTAGAAAATATTAATATGGTTAATAGTTCATTCATCCTAAGTAAATTTGGTTTTTTAGGAAGTGATTTTTTAAACGCACTTCAGCAGCATGCCATTATTACAGATATAAAAGCCAAGACTGAAATAATAAGAGAAGGTCAGAAAAACAAATACGTTCCCTTTTTAGTTAAAGGATCGATAAAGGTTTTTACCCTGAACGATGGAAGAGAGTTGATCTACTATTACATCAAGGAAAATGATAGCTGTCTGATGACCTTTTCATCTATTTTTACGGATTATGTAAGCAGGGTATATGCCATTGCTGAAGAAGACTCCGAAGCCCTATTAGTCCCTGTTTCCATAATGCATGACTGGCTGATCAGATTTCCGGAGATCAATAAATTGTTTTATCGCGAATATGACAAGCGTTTCTCAGAGATTATGGGTATGGTAAATGATGCTGTTTTCCACAGACTGGATAAAAGAGTGCTGAATTATATCAAGCAGCAAATTTCTATTACCGGAAACAATCCCATCAAAATTACACATCGCGAAATTGCCAATAATCTTGGAACTTCCAGAGAAGTGGTAAGCAGAGTATTAAAAAAAATAGAAAGTGATGGCGACATTTCACAAACAAAAGAAGGAATAAAAGTAGTTGCAAATGAAAAAGTTAGACTACTCTAGTTTATATTGTTTTAAAGGTTTTTGTTTTATGATTGATAAAAACGATTTTCTTGGTGACTTTTATCACCTATATTTGAATTAATAACTCTATAGTTTTGTTGTATCATAATTTAATACAAATTGTATATGACAAAAGCTTTCTTATTTTTATCGGTATTTTCATCAGTTTTTGCCTTTGCACAGGAAGATCTGCTGAAGGATATTGATACCATTACAACCCATACAGAATCCTCACAACCTGCCTTTAAAGCATTGCAGATTGTTACCGGGCAATCCACAAAACTTGCCGCCAAAAAAGAATGGTACATGGTGGTAGCACACCGGTTTGGTGATGTGAGTACAGGATTCAAAAATTTTTTCGGATTAGATAATGCTTCCACTAAACTGGGGGTTATCTATGGTGTTACTGACGCCATTTCCGTAAGCCTGTCACGGGAAACCAACATGAAAACCTTTGAGGGTGGAGTCAAATATAGATTGGTAAAACAAAATGAAAACTTTCCTGTAGATATTTTGGGCTATCATGTAATGGGAGCCAATACAGATCTTGATAAGGATGCCTATCCACATTTGAGATTCAGTGACAGACTTTCTTACCTTACTCAAGCTTTAATTTCCAGAAGATTTAGTGATAAATTATCATTGCAGATTACCCCATCATATGTTCATAAAAACCTTTACGAACCAACTATTGAAGACAAGAATCAATTTTTGGCCGGTGTAGGAGGACGCTATAAAATTTCAAAAAGGGTTTCTGTAAATGCAGAATATTTTGTGAATTTCGACAATCACAGTTTCTATAAAAATCCATTGTCATTAGGAGTAGATATAGAAACCGGCGGGCATATTTTCCAGCTTTTATTTACGAACTCCCAGATCAATTCAGATATAGGATATCTTACGAATGCCTCAGGAAACTGGGGAAAAGGGCACATTTTCTTTGGGTTTAATCTTTATAGAGTTTTTTAAATATGAAAAAGTTAATATACCTACTTACAATATCATCAGGATTGATAGTCATTGCTTGTGAGAGCAGAACCTATGAAGAAATTTCAGACAATACTCCTGTCATATTGCCTGTAAAATATACATCAGATATAAAGCCGATTATGGATAACAGCTGTAATGGATGCCACTCCGCAGGAAGCTTTAAACCACTCGTTACTTATGATCAGGTGAAAAATAATATAGATGGAATTCTGGATAGAATTCAAAGGCCAAACGGAGATCCACAGAGAATGCCCAAAGGTGGTTCACTGTCTGCAACACAAATCAATGTTTTCATAAAATGGAAAGCGGATGGATTAACTGAAAATTAAAAAGATTTGATATGAAAAAAATAGCACTACTCAGCGTATCCTTACTTTTTGCCGGCTACGCTTCAGCACAAAAATACAGTTCTAAAACAGGTAAAATAGTATTTGAGGCATCAGTGCCTCTGTTTGAAGATATTTATGCACAGGATGATAATAACCTCGTTATTCTAAATACCGATAATGGAGAAATGGCTTCCGTTTCTGCCGTCAAAAATTTTCGTTTTAAAACCAAATTAATGGAAGAGCATTTTAATGAAAGTTATGCTGAGACCTCAAAATATCCGAAAACTACTTTTAAAGGAAAAATTGCAGGTTTTGATAAAACCAAGATTACTGCCAGTCCACAGAAATATACCATTCAGGGAACTTTGAATTTTCATGGAGTAGATAAAGCCGTTGTATCCACGGCCACAATTTATACTAAAGACGGAAAGATCTATATACAAGGGGATTTTGTAGCAAAACCAGTAGATTATAAGGTAACGATTCCTAAGATGGTTACTAAGAAAATTGCAGAAAATGTAAACGTTGAGTATAACTATATATTGATGAAATCATGAGAAACCTGATTTTAGTAGTAAACCTGTTTCTGAGTTCTCTTCTTTTTGCTCAGGAAAAAGTAAAGTCAATATTCGATATTGCCAGAAGCGGAACAGTTGCAGAAGTAAAAGATCTGATGAAACAAAACCCGGATATTATCAACCAAACCAATGAGGGTGGCTTTTCACCTCTTATTTTGGCCTGTTATAGAGGGAATGTAGAAGTTGGCGAATTTCTGATAGACCACGTAAAGGATGTAAACTATAAAAGCAGGGAGGGAACAGCATTGGCCGGCCTCTCAGTAAAGTATAACAAAAAATTGGTGGAAAGCTTATTGAAAAAAAATGCCAGTCCCAATATTGCAGATGATACTGGCTCTACACCCCTTTTTTGGGCAGTGAAGTTAGGTAACAAAGAATTGGTTGAACTGCTGCTTATATATAAGGCAGATAAATCAATAAAAGACTCAATGGGGATGACCCCTTTTGAATATGCTTTAAAAACAGACAACAAAGAAATCATTAGCCTTTTAAAAAATTGATATGAAAAAACTTTTACTAACATTCAGTATGGTCCTTGCTAATTTTGCCTGGGCCCAGTTTTCGTCAGGAACAGTACCTCTTCCGACTACTGCCATGACGGTGAAATTAGACACGACCCCTACAGGAGTGACAATTACAGTGACAGGAGATAGCAATTCAATGCTTGGAATTGGTTTTGGAAGTGTAGGAATGGCTGCAGGTTCCGATGGATTTATATATAATTCCTCTTCCAACAGAGATTATACATTTCCTGGTCCTATGATGCCACCTACCATTGATCCGTCACAGGATTGGACAGAAACCTCCAATACAGTATCAGGAAGCACAAGAACTGTAGTTGCTACAAGATCTCTATCCGGCAGTGCTGGAGATTTTGCTATTTCCAATGCCGCAGCAATAATTAATATCTTTTATGCAAGAAAAACTGGGACAGGCATAGGATATCATGATGCAGGAAGAGGGTATGCAACTTTAACAATGACAGCAAGTACTTTATCTACAAATGAAATTGCTGCTAGCGGCAAGAAAGTTAATTTTTATCCCAATCCAGCTAAGACAAGTGTAAGCCTTAATAATTTTGACAGAATAAAATCCATTGATATTTATGAGGCTACCGGCAGAAAAGTAAAATCATTAAAACCTGGTCAACAAAATATCAATGTTGAAGACCTGAAATCAGGAATCTATTATTTTGAAATCAGATTGAAAGATGGAAGTCTGTCTTATGAAAAGCTGATTAAAGAATAATCAAAAAGAATACAATCGAAATATTTAGAATGATACCTCTGTTTTTTCAGGGGTGTTTTTTTTTTGTAAAACTCTGAAAATGCTTAATTATAAAGGGATTGATTGAATTTTCATATATTTGTGTATTAACCGGATACCCATGAAAATCACTTTTGAAAAATACAATCCGCTCTGGAAAAATCAATTTCTATCCATTAAAAGCGAATTGGAAGAAAGTCTTGGTTTTTTGTATCCAAAGATTGAACATATCGGAAGTACATCAGTGGATGGCTTATCTGCAAAACCCATTATAGACATTATGATTGGTGTAAAGGATGAAGCCGAACTGGATAAGATTCCAACCTTATTGCAGGGAAAACATTATGTTTATTACGAAAAATATAACGAAGATATGCCCTATCGGCGTTTCTTTATTAAGCTTATAGATCAACCTCAAAATCTGGGATTTCCGGATATTATTCATCATGGAGATAGAATTCCGGAGGAACTTCATAATCATAGCCTTCGGATTGCCCATATTCATGCCATCCCTGCTTCATCAGAACATTGGCTTCGCCATATTGCATTTCGTGATTATTTGAGAACTCATTCTCAGGTAAAAGATGAATATCAGTTTCTAAAAGAAGAATTAAGTAAAAAAGAATGGCTGGATGGTAATGATTATAATGATGGAAAGGATCCGTTTATCAAGAGAGAAGAGCAGAATGCCATTCAATGGTATTTAAGGCATCAAAAATCAATGAAATATTAATTTTTATATACTTATCAATGAGAAAGGATTTAAAGGAAATAGCAGGCCAGTTTGCAAAATCTACAATCCTGAATGATTTTATAGAATACGGAGGAGTGGCTGCCGCTATTGAAACCATTGCAGGGAACGTATATACCGGAATCAGCATAGATACGGCTTGTTCCATGGGATTTTGTGCTGAACATAGCGCTGTGGCAGAAATGTTGAAAAACGGAGAACGGTATATTAAAGCAGTTGTTGCAGTGGGGAATGATGGCAATGCAGTTCCTCCTTGTGGACGCTGCAGAGAACTGATGAGCCAGTTGTCAAAAGAAAATATTAACGCAATAATAGAAGTGAAAAACGGTGTTTTTGTACCCTTAAAAGAACTTATGCCCTACGATTGGAAAGAAGACCTTGATAGGGAATGGTAGTTTGTAAACGAATAATTTTTTAAATAAAAATCAATGGAATTTAAAACCTTAAAGAATTTAGATGTAGAGGAACTTTTATCAGTATTCAATCTTTCCTTTTCAGATTATGTTGTCCCCTTTCACCTGACCAGAGAGCTGTTAAACTTTAAAATAGCTACTGAAAAAATAGACCTGAGCATATCTGTGGGAGCATTTGAAAATGAAAAGCTGGTAGGCTTTATACTTCAGGCGGAAAAAATAGAGAATGGAGAAGGAGTGGCTTACAATGGCGGTACGGGAGTTGTTCCTGAGGGAAGAGGAAAGGGCCTGGTGAGAAAAATGTATGATTTTATAATACCAGTTCTTAAGGAAAGAAATATTAATACTTTAATTCTGGAAGTAATTGATGAAAATCAAAAGGCGATCAGAGCATATGAAAATCTGGGATTTATTATTGTAAGAAGATTACTTTGCTTTAATGGAAATATTAATCTGATTAAAAATAACTCAGAGATTGTAATTAAAGAATTGACAGACTTTCAATGGGAAACATTTGCTTCATTCAGGGATATTGAACCATCATGGCAGGGGTCAGTTTTTGTACTTAAAGACATGAAAAAAGATTGTACAATTTTGGGTGCATTTAAGGAAGAAAGATTGGTTGGATATGCTGTTTATAATTCCGTAGTAAGAAAAATATACCAAGTTGCAGTTGACAAAAATTATAGAAAACAGGGAGTTGCCACCACGCTTTTTGATGCCATTAAAAGTGACATCAATGGGCAGACAGTTTCTCTAAATAACGTAGATGAAATTTCTGAGGGGACCAGCAATTTTTTAAGCAAAATAGGTCTTGAAAACAAAGTGTCACAATTTGAAATGACACGAACGATCTGATGAGGATTCAAAAATAACAGGTTTTAATATACTTTTAATCTTCTAAACTTTTCAGGGAGCAGTAGAGAATGTAACTTTGTCGAAAATTTTAATAATGAAGCGAGGAATACATTTTTTACTGCTGTTTATTTCCTTAACGGCTTTTGCCCAGCAAGTAAATATTGATACGGCCCAGGTAGTCGTTCCCGAGAGGCAAAACAGTCAGGAAGCCCAATCCAAACCCTATGTGATTATGATTTCTACAGATGGTTTCCGATACGATTATGCCAAAAAATACAATGCTGAAAACCTGTTGAAACTTTCCAATAATGGAGTAAGAGCAGAAGCCATGATTCCGAGTTATCCAAGTATTACCTTTCCCAACCACTGGAGTCTGATCACCGGGCTTTATCCATCTCATCATGGTTTAATTGATAACTTTTTCTACGATTATAAGAGAAAAGAAGCTTATGCCATGAGCAATAAAAAAAATGCAGAAGATGGAAGCTGGTATGGTGGAATTCCGCTTTGGGCATTAGCTGAAAAACAAGGAATGGTTTCTGCTTCATTAATGTGGGTAGGCTCTGCCAGTGATGCAGGTGGAATGAGACCATCATATTATTATCCCTATCACGAAAAGTTTACCCCATCTGAAAAAGTAGAAAAAGTGGTAAACTGGCTGAAGTTACCTGAAGATAAAAGGCCGCATTTTATTTCCCTATATTTCCCTGAAGTGGATGGTAGCGGACATCATTACGGACCTGATGCCAAAGAAACAGAAACGGCTGTTCATCTGATCGATCAGGCAATAGGTAACCTAGTTCAGAAAGTAAATGATTTAGGATTAAAAAATGTCAACTTTGTTTTTGTTTCTGACCATGGTATGATTAAGGTAGATGGTGGGACCCCATTGGAAATTCCAACTCTGCTTTTTGATAAAAACAGGTTTGATTTTTACAACTCTCAAACCCTTTTAAGAGTATATGTTAAAAATCAGGATGAGGTAAAATCTGTTTATAAAGAATTAAAGAAGAATAAAACAGATGACTATGAAGTTTATTTAGATAAAAAACTTCCTAAATATCTGCATTTTGCAACCAGAGATGATCAATACAACAGAATAGGGCAAATTCTTCTGATTCCGAAAGCTCCGAAGATCTTCCTTGAAAAAGGAAAAAAAACATCAGTAGGAAAACACGGATACAATCCTAGATTAGTTCCTGAAATGAAGGCTACATTCTATGCATGGGGTCCGGAATTTAAAAATAATCTGGTTATCGATGAATTTGTCAATATTAATGTTTATCCTTTGGTCGCTGAAATTTTAGAATTAAAAATTGATCAGCCCATTGATGGGAAAATGAAAGTGTTGAAAGAAACACTAAAAGAGAAAAAATAATATGATAATCTATAAAACATAAGCTTCGGCGCACCAAAGGTGCGCCGAAGCTTATGTTTTATAGTAATACCAAAGAAATAAATTAAAACTGACTTGAAAATTCCTTGGCAAAATCCTCCAGCTTAATACCTCCTGTTACAGGAGATCCATGTTCAATAAATCCTTTTTGTACCACTCCGGTTCTCATTCCCCGTCCCATTTCAACATATAATTCTGCCATATCTTGGGGAAGGCCTGCCTGCAGCATTCCGTTGAGAGCATCTTCATCAGAGAATTCTACCCAAGGTAATTCAGGTTTTGCTACAGAACTTCCCAAGACCTTGGCAAAGTCAGAAGCTTTTCGGGAGTCGCTTACGATATATCGGATGTTTTTTCCTTGTTCATTTTTTACCAGTTCTTCAGCGGCGGCATTCGCAATATCAATGGGATGAACCACAGGGATTTCTATGTTTTCTGAATAATTGCCACCTATGATTCCTGCATTTTTAACCAACGGAATATCATTAAAGAAATTCGTGTAAAAATATCCGGCTCTTAAAAAAGTAAATGAAATATTTTCTAGCTCATTGTAAATTTTTTCGATATGATGAAGACCTTTAATAGGACCATTTTCTACAGGAGATTCAGCTCCTACACTGCTTAGCATTACGGCTTTTTTTACATTAGCTTTTTGTAATGCTTCTGCATAGTTTTTTCCTACGCTGATTGTATTCTGAACAATGTTATCAGGGCTTATGGCAGGAGGGGTCATCAGAAAGACAGCATCTGCTCTGTCAAAAGTTTGGGTTAAGAAATCAATATTGGTAATCGATCCGATAGCTGATGTTGCTCCCAATGATTCAATATCGTGCTTTCTTGATTCATTGCTACTGATTACAGTGATGTCATGACCTTGTTCTACAAGTTGTTGGGTTAAAGGTTTGGCTACATTTCCTAGCGATCCAGTGATGATAATTTTCATATGTAAATTTTTTATTGTTTTTAATGGTCATATGTAATCACTGCATATTGATGAGTATTTATGAATTGATCAAACGACAGCGATTTCATAATAAATATTTTTTTATTTCCTAAGACAAAGTTATATTTGTACTTACTTTTATACAAGTACTTACCCTAAAGTATGTATCCTATGACAGCCATTAAAGAAAATTCAACCATTCAGGAAAACAGAAAAATAGTACAGGATTGCCCTGTAATGTATGTAATGGAGAGAATCGGTGGTTTTTGGAAACCCATTATTCTGTTTAACCTTTATTCAGGAGAAAAAAGATATAGTGAACTGAAAAGAGCAATTCCTGCAGTAACGGAAAAAATGTTAATTCAACATCTTAAGCAATTGGAAACAGACGGACTGGTGATCAGAACAGCAAAACCTGTAGTTCCACCACATGTTTCCTATAAATTGAGCGAGGCAGGAAATGAACTGGCTCCCGTTATTGATGCCATGGCAGCGTGGGCATTTCAGGATATGGAGAGAAATGTACAATGTGAAAAGTAAAATGTATTGATAAGAAGATAAGTTGTATCAGGATGAGATCTATTCAATAGAAATGGGTATTATAGTTTAAAAAAACACCTAAAAAATATAAACAAAACAAGACTCTCCAATCCGGAGAGTCTTTTATTTTTAATAAGTAACAGCAGTTTATAAAGATTGCATATCAATAACGAAACGATATCTCACGTCACTTTTCAACATTCTTTCGTAAGCTTCGTTAATTTCCTGCATCTTAATCATCTCAATTTCTGAAACAATATTATGCTCTCCGCAGAAATCCAATAATTCTTGAGTCTCTGCAATACCACCAATCACAGATCCGGCCACAGATTTTCTTCCCAAAATCATAGGAACGGTATTCAGCATAGGTTCCAGTCCGCCTAAGTAACCAACAAGAACATGTGTTCCGTCGATCGTTAGAGTGGTAACATAAGGGTTTACATCGTGTACATAAGGAACCGTATCAATAATCAAATCAAATTTCCCTTTTACAGACTTCATTTGCGCTTCATCTGTGGAAATGATAACATGATCTGCTCCCAACTGCTTAGCATCCTCAGTTTTCCCTGGAGTTCTCGAGAATAAAGTAACTTCAGCCCCCAATCCTTTTGCTAGTTTGATGGCCATATGTCCTAATCCTCCCAGTCCCACTACAGCAACCTTAGAATCCTGACCTACATTCCAATGTCTCAAAGGTGACCATGTAGTGATTCCTGCACATAGAAGCGGTGCTACAGCAGCCGGATCAAGATTTTCAGGAACCTTTAATACATGTTGAGAATCCACTACTACTTTTTGTGAATATCCCCCAAAAGTATGTCCCCCCAAATGTTTGTCATGTCCGTTATAAGTTCCGGTAAATCCATTCTCACAATATTGTTCCAAATCGTGCTGGCAGCTTCCGCAGTGACCACAAGAATCTACGATGCATCCTACACCTGCAAGGTCTCCTACTTTAAACTTCGTTACATCACTTCCTATCTTTGTAATTCTTCCTACAATTTCATGTCCCGGAACAGCAGGATAGATCGTTCCGCCCCAGTCGTTTCTTGCGGTATGAAGATCAGAGTGGCATACTCCGCAATATAGAATTTCAATTTCTACATCCTTTGGGGTAACCTCTCTTCTTTCAATATTCATTTCTTTCAGATCTGCCGTGGTGGATTCTGCTCCATAGGCTTTTACTGTAAATGTGCTCATTTGATTATTTATTTTTAATTAAGTTTAAATTATTGTATTCTTCATCCGTTACAGGTTCCAGCCATTCCACAATTCCTTTTTGGGTATTGGGGTTAATAGCAATATGGGTAAATTCACTGTCAGGAGTTGCACCATGCCAATGGATCACATTCGGAAGAATATTAACCACATCTCCCGGATGTAAAACCTGTGCCGGTTTACCTTTTTCCTGATAAAAACCCGTTCCTGAAGTTACGATTAATATCTGTCCGCCTCCATGAGTATGCCAGTTATTTCTGCACCCGGGTTCAAAGACGACATTTCCGATTTGGCAGTTCAGTTGATCTTCATTGGGTTTTATGATCTGAACCCAAGCGGTTCCTCCCGAAAAATAATCGGAGGGAGCTTTTTCTCCTTTCGGAAAAATGTTTGTATTAAAAGTTTCCATAACGATACAAAAGTCGAAACTTTTCAGCAAACCGAACTTATACAGATTACCGAATTACTTACCAATTTTACAGACATCATTTCAGTTACAAAGGAAAGTGGTAATTTTGAATGGTAATAAAAATATACTTCATGGAAAATCAGGAGGTTGAAATCTATAATAGTGTCTCGGAATACAATAAAATGGCCAATCATGAAACCCTGCATCCATTAGTCAGTGTCATTGATTTTTCCAAATCTGATCCTATTTGCCAGCATAAAAGGAAATTTGGGTTTTATACCGTTTTTCTGAAAGATGTGATGTGTGGAGATATGCTGTATGGGAAACATAGCTACGATTATCAGGAGGGAACGTTGGTTTTCATCGCTCCCGGGCAGACCTATGGAATTTATAACAAAGATAAATATGTTCAACCTGCAGGTTCTGCATTAATTTTCCATCCTGACTTAATAAAAGGAACAAATCTGGGAAAACATATCAAAGATTATAACTTCTTTTCCTATGATGTACACGAAGCTCTGCATCTCTCTGAAAAAGAACGGGAAATTATATTGGAATGCTTTAAAAATATCAGATTGGAACTCGAACAGAACATTGATAAGCACAGTAAGTCTTTAGTAGTGAATAATATTGAACTATTTTTAAATTACTGTATGCGTTTTTATGACCGACAGTTCATCACAAGAGATCATATTAATCAGGGAGTAATCGGTAAATTTGAAAATCTGGTAGATGATTATTTAAAATCTGATAATCCTAAGAATATAGGCTTTCCAATGGTAAATTACTTCGCAGAAAAACTCAATTTATCTGCCAATTATTTTGGTGATTTGATTAAAAAGGAATTGGGAATTTCCCCACAGGAATTTATCCACAATAAATTAATTGATATAGCCAAAGAACAAATTCTGGATCAGAGAAAATCCATCAGCGAAATTTCCTATGACCTGGGTTTCAAATATCCACAACATTTTACAAGGCTATTCAAAACAAAAGTGGGTATTTCTCCAAGCGAATACAAAGTCCTCAATTAAATAAAAAACTAAACAGTTTTTATTTATGGAATCTATCAATAAGTATTTGTGTTTAAAAGAATCAATTAAATTTTTTCTTTTCAAAAAACCGAATTAATTTTAAGGATAGAAGTTTTCATAATTTTTTTAAAATGAAATCACAACAGAAAGGGATCCATATTTTTGATGCCCGTTTTGGGAAAATTACAGCATTAAAGAAAGACGGAGTTATCAAGGCTAAAAGCATTCGTTATGCCCGCTCCGAAAGATTTCAAAAACCTGTTCCAATAGAAAATTCAGCTTCAGAAATTGTTTTTCCTGATAAAACCCCTGTGTGTCCACAGAAACTCAGTCCTCTTGTAGAAAAAATGATTGGAATCACTCCTGTTGAAGAATTTGAAGCTGATGAATCTACCCAATACCTTTCAATAACCCGTCCTGAAGATATTGCTGAAAATGAAAATATTCCCGTTTTGGTCTGGATTCATGGGGGTTCCCATGAAATTGGCTGCGGCGATCTGGCCACTGCAGATCCTGCAGAATGGGTAAAGGAACAGCATATTATTTTAGTTACCGTTTCATATCGTTTAGGACTCTTTGGTTTTTTAGGTGGTGATGAAAAAAGGCCTGCAAATCTGGGATTATTTGATATCATAGAGGCTTTGAAATGGATAAAGGTCAATATTGTAGATTTTGGTGGAGATGCTGAAAATATCACCTTGCTTGGGCAATCTTCAGGAGGAGATGCCATAGCGCATTTAATGATATCTGAGGGAATTGATGATTTATTTAAAAGAGCGATTATTCAGAGTGCACCTTTAGGCCTGCGTCATAAAAGACAGAAAATGTCTGCTGAATTTCTGAGAAAAACTGAGGGAATTAAAGATGAGGCTGATGTTTTAAAAATGATGGATGAATACGATAAATTTGTTCCATCTTTCATGAAATTTGGTTTAAAAGCGGCGATGCCCTTTGGTACTCAATATGGTTTTCCACCGTTGTGCAGGGAAGAAGAAGCCGTTGAAAAATGGCTAGAGAATGCCCAAAAATATGATGTGCTGATTGGTCTGAATAATGATGAAACAGCATTTTATCTTAAAACTTCGGAAGCTTTAAATAAATATTTTGGGAAAGGTCTTGGACTAAAGATCATGGATAAGACAGTAGAAAAAACTACAGAATTTATTTACGGAGCTCCAGCCCGAAAATTTGCAGAAGATTATGCCAAAGCAGGAGGAAATGTTTATTTATTCAGAATACATTCCAGACTAAATGAGAACCCTATAGGGGCCCCACATTGTATTGATTTACCCTTGATCTTTGGTAATGAATCTGCCTGGAAGTCATCCGAAATGCTGAAAGGTATCCCCTGGGAACGTATTCATGAGAACGGTAAAAAGCTAAGGGCGCTTTGGGCAGAGTTTGCCAGAACCGGTACAATTTCTGATCAATCAGAACGGCCGGAAATTTTAGACCTCCGAAAGATCTAATTATATAATTATCTATAATTTTTTTTTTGAACACTTAAGTTATTTTAAGTGAAAAGCTTTATGTTGAAGAAGTACACTTAAATTTGATGAAAATGTCTGATTTTCAACAATGTAATAAGAGGAATATTACAATGGGAAGCGTGATGTTTCGGAGTGGTAAAAAGTAGACGAAATCCCGCCGTTGATAGTATTTGTTCAAATTTCTCACTATCTTTTATTTACATTTGATCTATCAACTAAAACAGCATCTTTATGAAAACAAAACCTTTTTTAAACGTGAGAAAACTAGACCGAAATGAATTAAAGAACTTAAAAGGAGGAGATATCAATATAGGTAAAGTTTGCTGTACAGCGACAGAAGATGGGCAGTGTTGTGAGTGGGTTAAAGATCCATATAGTTGCCAGTATATATATTGCTAAGGTAAAACTATAGTGTTAAAAATGATTGTTTCAGGCATGCATGATCAGAATAATAATCGTGTGTGCCTTTTGTAATTATTTTTCTTTTCTTATTCGGAAACCCATACACTTACATTTCCTGCGGGTACAGGAAAATCTCCCCAACCATTTTCATCAATGGTGACTTTCTCCTTGAACCGATGTAATAGATCCCTAAACTTTTTACCCACATAGCGTTTTCCCATTTCCATAGGTTTGTTGTAGCTATCTTTATTACTGAGTACAACAGCACATCCCATATGCTGATCATCCCCTTCCCGTACCCATCCGAGACAGTTGGCATCCTCAAAATAATCCCTTTGTTCTCCATAGGAATGATCTTTTCGGGCTTTAAGCAACTCTTCAATTCCGTCTACTTTCGAGATAAATATTTCCTGCTCATTTCCTGCTCTGTCTTTATCAACATAATGAGCGCCATACAAGTCAGGATAAAATACACACGGATAACCATCCTTTCTTAATAAAATCAATGCATAGGCAATAGGCTTAAACCAAGATTCAACAGGAGCTTCCAGATCTTGAAGAGGCTGGGTATCATGGTTGGCAACAATACTTACGGCGTGTAAAGGATCTGCCTGAGTAAGCGTTTCGTCAAAAATTCTTCTGAGATCATAAGACGATCCTTCTTTTGAAGCATTATGAAAATTGTTTTGTAATGAACTATCAAAAAGGCTCATACAGCCTTCAGTTACTTCAATATATTTTTGGAGAAGATGAAGATAGCCAGGTGCCCAATATTCCCCTACGGCAAAGATATTCTTGCCTGAATTGGAGCGGAGTAAGGTAATCCATTCCTTATAAAAATCATGAGAAATATGTTTTAAAGCATCAAGCCGGACTCCATCAAAATCTGTCTGGTCAAAATACCACTTTGCCCATTCATTAAGTTCTTCCCGTACAAAAGGGTTTCTGTGTTCAATGTCATTATACATCAGGTAATCGTAATTTCCTTTCTCATCATGAATCATTTCCTCCCAGTCATCTCCATATTCAGATTGTATTTTATAAATGTGAGAATCCATCCCCTCTGCATAGTCAACACCACTAAAACAGTTAAAATTCCATTCAAAATCAGAATATTTTTTTCCTCTTCCCGGAAAGGTAAACTTAGTATAGGATTCTATTTCAAGAACATCAGAAATAACTTTATCCCTGTTGTTTTCATCTACTTTTACCACCTTAAATTTTTCTAGCTCATCACCACCGGCTTTATGGCCCAGCACAATGTCCACAATGACTTCTATATTTTGTTTTTTTAAAGCTTTAATTGCTTTTAAATATTCATCCTTGGTTCCATATTTGGTCGCAATAGTTCCTTTTTGATCAAATTCTCCCAAATCATAAAGGTCATAGGCGTCATATCCTACAGAATAACCTCCATTTGTTCCTTTGTAGGCTGGAGGAAACCATGCAGAGGTAATTCCCAATTTCGCTAAATATTGAGCTTGTTTTTGAGCATCTTTCCACAACTTTCCATCTCCTTCAGAATACCAGTGGAAAAATTGAATCATTGTTGGGTTCATAAATTTTGCTGATTTGGTTTCTACAAGTTAGCGAAAAAATATGACCTATTGATTTTCGAATTCTTCAAACGGGATTTTTAGTTGAACTGAGATTTGTTTTTTTTCCTCCGTATTAAGGTGAGAGAGAGATAATCCGAGCAGGCGGACAGCTTTATCGTAGGGACGAAGTTCCCATAATTTTTTTCCAGTGTTGAAATATTGTTCAGGAGATGTAAAATAACTTTCCCGGGTTATACTTCTCGTAAAAAGAGAAAAATCCTTATACTTGATTTTTAAAGTTAAGGTTCTTCCCAGAATATTATTTTTTTGTAATCTTTGGTGAAGCTCCTGGCTAAGGCTTTCCAGCTTTTCATTGATCTGTTGTTCATCAAAAAGATCCTCAAAAAAAGTTCTTTCCACAGCTACGCTTTTCTGGATCCGATGAGGCTTTACCTCCGAAGTATGAATACCGCGTACCACATTGTAATAATGCATCCCGGATTTCCCGAAGAGCCTTACCAAGTCTTCCAACGATCTTTTCTTTAAGTCCTTTCCTTTGTAGATTCCTAAACTAAACATTTTATTAGCTGTAACCTTTCCAACCCCATAAAATTTTTCAACAGGTAATTCCTCCAGAAAACCTTCTACCTTATCAGGATGGATGGTTTTTTGGCCATTGGGTTTATTGATATCCGATGCTACTTTTGCCAGAAATTTATTTACAGAAATTCCTGCAGAAGCAGTTAAACCGGTTTCTTCAAATATTTTCTGACGAATTTCTCGAGCGATGAGGTTGGCAGATTCTATTCCCTTTTTATTTTCGGTAACGTCCAGATAGGCTTCATCTAGGGATAATGGTTCTACCAGATCAGTGTATTCATGGAATATTTCACGAATTTTTTTTGAAATTTCCTTATATCGGGCAAAGCGGGGCGGTACAAATATAAGATCTGGGCATCTTTCCTTTGCTGTTTTGCTGGGCATTGCAGAGCGAACACCATACTTTCTGGCTTCATAGCTTGCTGCTGCTACTACGCCTCGGTGCTGCCCACCCACCGCAATGGGTTTCCCTTTTAGTGTCGGGTTGTCATGCTGCTCCACGGAAGCATAGAATGCATCCATATCTACGTGAATAATTTTACGAAGCGGCAAAGAAAAATCCATATCACAAAGATATGGATTCCTTTATTTACGGTAAATTATTCGTTAAGATTTCAATCTCATTGTAAGGAGTAATGGTTCAAACCCGGCTTTTTCATAGGCTTTTATTGCGGAATCATTTTGAGCATAAACATCAAGCCTTACTTCTGAAATATTTCTGGATTTTGCCCAGTTTACCAATTCATCAGTAATCAGCTTATTGATTCCTTTTCCTCTGTATTCGGGTTTTACAAACATAAATCCCAGATAAGCATAGCTTTTAAAATTATTGTAGTCTTTATCAGACTTTTTAATCAGGGCATAACCTGATGCCACAATTTTATTATTATCCTCTACAACAATTAATGTTGCATCTGGTGATTGTATGAATTCATTCAGGTCATAATAATGAATTTCTCCATCAATAAATGTACTGTTAAAAGGTCTTTCTGCAGAAACTATTCCCTGCTCAAACTCTAAAAGAATTTCTAAATCCTCCTTCGTTGCTTCTCTTGTAATCATGGTATAAAAAATAGATGAAATTATTTTAAAAGATTATTTATGGTCTGTTGAATCTCCGGATCTTCTGGAGAAATTGCATAGTATTTTGCAATAGATGATTTCTGATCAATAATCATATATCTTGGAATCCAGTTCAGGTCAATATAATTGTTGAAATCATTTTTCCATCCTGATGCAAACCAGTAATTATCCTTATCTTTCATATTGAATCTTGCAAGGCTCTTATCAAATCCCTCTTTAGATCTTTCCAGTGATAGAAACACAAAATCAACATTTGGATTATTTTTTTCCAGTATTTCAGCTTTTGGAAGAGCCTGCAAACAATCTCTACACCATCCAGCCCAGAAATCAATTACCAAAACTTTTCCTTTATGTTGATCAAGAATCTGTTGGATAGTAATTGTTTTTCCATCCTCATCTTCCAGTTTCTGCTTCAGTGCTTCCTTGGAAAATCCGGTTTTAAGAGCAGTAGGAATCTTTTGTGAATAGCTTAATCCAAATATTCCTACCATAAAAATTAATAACAACTTTTTCATTTCTTACAATTTCATTTCTACAAATCTAAACAATGAATTGCAATCTGAGATTGATTTTTCATGAATTAGGAAAAATTTATAAAATTGAAAATTTCTATGAAAAGATAATGAGTGTTTGCTGGAGATAAAACTATGCCATCAAATATTTGATTTGATACCCATTCCAGAGGAGAGGTATATTATGTTTTTAACTATAGTACTCGTAAAAATCGGAGGTTTTTGGGGACACTTAAGTGTTAAAAAAAACAGTTCTATTGGTAGTTCTTAACTAACCCTTTCACTACCGTAATAACATTCGGCATAGCTTTGTTTGCTGCATTTAAAACTTCTTCGTGAGAAACAGCAAAAGCTATATCCGGTCCGCCAAGATCGGTAATAACAGACATACAAAATACATCCATTCCCATATGTTTGGCAACAATAACCTCAGGAACGGTGCTCATTCCTACCATATCGCCCCCAATGGCTTTGATCATTCCATATTCTGCAGGAGTTTCAAAAGTGGGGCCCTGTAATGCAACGTAGATCCCCTGGTGGATTTTAATATTATTTTCTAAGGCTGCCTTTTCGGCTACGGCAATCATTTTTTTGTTGTAAGGCTCACTCATATCCACAAATCGTGGTCCAAGTTCATCAATATTTTTCCCTTGAAGCGGATGCTCAGGCATCATATTGATATGATCTTTTACTATAACAACATCTGCAATGCTATAATTAGGATTTACTCCTCCACAGGCATTGGATAGAATTAAATTTTGAATTCCTAATAGATGGAAAACCCTTACAGGAAATGTTACCGTTTCCATGGAATGACCTTCATAATAGTGAAAACGGCCACTCATCATCAGTACTTTTTTCCCCTCCAGTATTCCGTAGATAAGCTTACCGGTATGGCCGGCAACGGTAGTTTGTGGAAAGTTGGGGATGTCTTTGTACTCTAAAACATGAATTGGTTCTACTTCATTCTGCAGTTTTCCAAGTCCGGATCCTAAAACAACAGCAAAATCAGGTGTTTCCTGAATGATATTTTTGATAAAATCAGCTGTCTCATTAATTTTTTCTAACATAATCTAAGATGATTTGATTGAATTCTTCCTTTTTATCAATAATGACATTGATAGGCCAGTAGTAAACAATATCTCTAAGATAGTCAAAAGTTTTCAGACGGACATAATCTTTCTCTGTGGTTAATATCAGTTTATATTCTCCTAATTTTTTATACTCAGCAAGAATTTTTTTAATATCATCATCCGTGAAATTGTGATGATCCCTAAACTTTAAATGTTTAACCCTTTTTGAAAATTTAGCTAAATGTTCTAAAAGAGGTTTAGGATTGGCAATTCCTGTGATCAGTAGAATATCATAATAATTCAGGTTATTGTCCGGAAGCATTTTATCTTTTCCGTAAACATTTTCGTCATAACCAATGGATGAAAAGAATACTTTTTGATTATAAGACGGTCTGATCCTTGAAATATAATACCTTTTAGTTTCCTCTGTAAGTTCATCAGGACATTTGCTGACCATGATAATGTTTGCTCTGTTTGCTCCCGCTCTGGATTCTCTAAGGTCTCCGGCAGGAAGCAGGTAATCCTTGAAGAAAGGATCATTAAAGTCAGTCATCAAAATATTGAAACCTGCTTTAATGGCTCTGTGTTGTAGGGCATCATCCAATACCAATACCTCTAGATCCATATCGTCAATTACCTTTTTGGCACCAGGAACACGTTCTTCTGATACGGCAATAACAAAACGGTTTTTGAAACGCTCAAAAAGCTGCATGGCTTCATCACCCACCACTTTATAATTACTGTCATAATTGGTAACCTCGTACCCTTTACTCAGCCTTCCGTAGCCCCGTGAAAGGACTCCGGTTCTGTAGTGTTTGGATAAATATTGGGCAAGATACATCACCATTGGTGACTTACCGCTTCCGCCCACAGAGAGGTTTCCGACATTGATTATCGGCGTCTTGAATTTTGTCGACTTAAAAATTCCCCAATCATACATTGTGTTTCGGATACCCGTTACCAAATGATAACCAAGGGAAAAAGGATAAAGGTACCATCTTTTCATACGATTGCAAAAATAGGAATTTTCATAGGGATTTGGTATAATATTCTCAAAGACTTTTCAACAAATATTTCGTTAAATTAAAGTATTTTTGTGGAGTTATTATAATACATTGAGATACTTTATTGAATTTTCTTACAACGGAAAGAATTATTTCGGCTATCAGATACAGCCGGACGCCATTTCTGTACAGGAAGAACTGGAAAAAGCACTTTCCACAATTTTAAGGGAAGGGATTAAAACTACGGGTGCCGGAAGAACCGATACAGGGGTTCACGCTAAAAAAATATTTGCTCACTTTGATACAGAACATGAGTTGAGTGATGAATTTCCTCGCAGACTGAACGGTTTTCTTCCTCCTGATATTTCCATCCACAGGATCTTTAAGGTGAAAGATGATTTTCATGCCCGTTTTGATGCTACATACAGAACCTATGAATATTATATTTCACTGGAAAAAAATCCATTTACCCAGGAATCAGCGTGGCAGCATTGGAAAAGATCATTGGATGTCGGGAAAATGAATGAGGCCTGTAAAATTTTATTCGAGTATGAAGATTTTACAAGCTTTGCAAAATTAAAAACAGACAACAAGACGAACATCTGCAAAATGTATAAGGCACATTGGGAACAGGAGGGAACAGAACTGAAGTTCACCGTTTCTGCCAATCGTTTTCTGAGAAATATGGTGCGTGCTATTGTGGGAACCATGGTGGAAGTGGGGACCGGAAAACTGAAGCCTGAGGATATGCGTAGGGTCATTGAAGACAAAAACCGTAATGCAGCAGGAACTTCAGCACCAGCCCACGGACTCTATTTAGTAGATGTAGGCTACGAATTTTAAAAAACTAAAAAACAAAATAATAATCATGTTATCAATTTTTATCCTTATCGGTGCCTACCGATATTATGCCCAGCTGGCTGAAAGGTTTGGGAAAACAAAGTGGCATTTTGGCCTTTTGGCCATAGGAATTTACCTTGGGTCTCAAATCTTTTTAGCATTTAGTTTCGGGATGTATCTAACTATAACCAACCCGGAATCTTTGAATAATGTAAACTATACAGGTTTTTCAGCGGTTAATATTGTCGGCTGGCTGATTTCCATCGCTTTAGTTTGGGGAGTTCATCAGTTTCTTGAGCAAAAATTTAAAAGAGAAAATATTCAAAAACCATCTATTGAAATAGAAAAAATAGGTGAAATTTCCGAACACCAGTAAATTGATAGATATACATGAAACGTCAGGAGACGGAAGATATTCATTTTGTAAATGATAGGTATCTGAAATTTTCTATAACGATTTGCAAAAGTTCTAAAGGCTGGCAATTTAGAAAGTCTTATTTTTGCATAGAATTTTAATTCTTTTCTTCGATTCGTACAATGAAAAAACAAGATACCTGGGGAATTGTAAAAAGGCTGTTCTTTATCGGAATGAAATTTCGTTCTTGGTTCATCCTTACTTTAATAATTTCCGTAATACTTTCAATTGTTTCTACTTACAGACCATACCTTACCATGGAAGTGGTGGATAATGACATCACAAAGCTGCAGGATAAGGCTTTAATGATGAAGCATATCTATATCCTGGTGGGATTGGTTTTTGCCGAAACCGTTTTAAACTTTTTTTTAGTTTATTTTTCAAACTTTATCTCACAGAATGTAATCAGGGATATCAGGGAGAGATTGTACTCTAAATTGATTTATTTCAAAACATCTTTCTTTGATAAAACTCCTATCGGGCAATTGGTTACCCGTGCCGTAGGTGATGTAGAAACCATTGCAACGGTTTATACCGACGGTTTCCTGATGGTTTTTGGAGATATCCTGAGAATTGTGTTTGTATTGGTGATGATGTTCAGTACCAATGTTCACCTGAGTTATATTACGTTGGCAATTTTACCTTTAATGGTAATTATCACAAGATTCTTCCAAAAGAGGCTGAAAAAAGCATTTGGAGATGAACGAAACTGGACGGCTACACAGAATTCATTCGTACAGGAAAGGCTGGCGGGAATGTCAATCATTCAGGTTTTCAACAGACAGGAATCAGAATTCAAGAAATTTGATGATATTAATATTACCCTGAAGGGAGCTTTGTTGAGAACCGTTTTCATTTTCTCATTATTCTTTCCGGTAGTAGAACTTATTTCTTCTCTGTTCATCGGATTTATTCTTTTTTATGGAGGCTATATTACAATCAGTGCCGGTGTGGTGATTGCATTTATTCAGTACATTTCAATGCTAATCCGTCCTTTAAGACAGATTGCAGACCGTTTCAACAATATCCAGAGAGGTATTGTAGGAGCAGAAAGAGTACTGGGATTAATGGATGAAGAAATTTCGATGCCGAATACAGGAACTGTGAAAAAAGATCACTTTGCTGGTAAAATAGAATTCCAGAAAGTACATTTTGCCTATGATGAAAAGCAGGAAGTATTGAAAGGGATTGATTTTAAAGTAAATCCGGGAGAAACCGTAGCAATTGTAGGCGCCACCGGTGCCGGGAAATCTACCATTATCAGCTTGATTACTCGACTTTATGATATTAATTCCGGAAATATTCTCATAGATGATGTGAATTTAAAAGATTATGAATTGTACAATCTGAGAAGTCATATCGGTGTGGTATTGCAGGATGTTTTCCTTTTCCACGGAAGTATTTTTGAAAATCTTTCCTTTGGAGACGATAGCATCACGTTGGATAAAATAAAAGCAGGTGCTAAGGAAATTGAAGTAGATCAGTTTATAGAACAACTTCCGGGTGGCTATGATTATGTGGTAAGTGAAAGAGGTTCATCAATCTCTTTAGGCCAAAGACAATTATTATCTTTCCTTAGAGCTTATTTATCCGATCCGAAAATTTTAATTCTGGATGAAGCAACTTCATCTATTGACCATGAAAGTGAGAAGCTGATTCAAAGAGCTACGGAAAAAATCACCAAAAACAGAACATCAATCATTATTGCGCACAGGCTTTCGACGATTGAAAAAGCAGATAAGATTATTGTAATGGAGCATGGGAAAATCGTAGAAGAAGGAAAACACTTGGAACTTTTAGATAAGAACGGTTATTATTCTACATTGTATAAGGCTCAGCTGCGCCATGAGGTGGAAGTAGAGGTGGAGAAAGAATCATAATCTAATAAGATAGTATTCCAGGCAATAAAGATAAGACTTGGATTAAAATAATAAAAAAAGAGAGCAAAATGCTCTCTTTTTTATGGGTAAAGTTGTTAGAATTTTAATTTCTGAGTAATTGTTTTCCCGTCTTTTAAAATAATAGCAACCGTTAAGATTGTATTTTTCTGATCAATCGGGACTCTCAATTCTGAAGTATTGATATCGGTCTTATGAGTAAGTAGTCTTCCTGAGGCATCGTAGATATGTAATGTTGAGATTTTAGAATCGCTTTTTACATATACTGAACTTTCATCTTTAGTAATGAATGAATTCTCTTTTTGTAAACCATTGTGTACAGATAATGAAGTCTGGGGCTCAATAATTACAGAATAATCCTCTACCTGTCCATACTTTGGAGTGTAGCAGGCAGTAATGGCTGTTCCGTTATAATCTCCGATCACTCTCATTCTTAAAGGAGTATTGGTTACAGCTCCGGATGGAGGAGTGACAGAAGCTGTTGCAAATGCTCCATTGCTTATCCCTCCCTGATTAAGTATCAATTCTGTAGATTCATTAAACTGGCCATCATTATTATAATCAATGTATGCTTTTATAGTATGCGGGTTACTGGTTCCCGGAGCTACAGTAATTGTAGTTGCTGTATTTTGGGGAATCGTTGTTTTGCTTATTCCAAAACAGTAGCTGCCTGTAAAGTTTTCATAAAAATTATTGGAAGCCTGTTTATAATTATTGGAAGAATTATTGATACTGCCAAATTTTACTGTGGTAATACCAATGTTAAATCCTCCCGGATTGGTTATGGTTGTTGGTGCACATGCATTTGTAAGAGATACATTGTTATTGATTGCTGTTGCTGAGGCTACAGGAGAGTTAATCAAAGATTGTCTGTACTGAAGAAGCTGCGCTGTCGCTCTGTCTGCTTGTCCCTGTGTGAATAAATCTCTGAAACAATATGTGTAAGCCATCACGTTTTTTTCTCCACCTGCATAGGTCTGGCTGGTACATGGATTGATTTGTCCTACCTGGCAGTTCTGAGGAACAGAAGAGTGATATAGGCTTTTCATTGGCTCAGTATCACAAACAAAATCTCCATCCAGCGTACAGTCATTGTTTACAGGGCAGGCTCCTGTGCTTGTATTATATCCTTCATGGGTATGTCTGAGTCCCAAGGCATGTCCAAATTCATGGGCAAGGGTCTGGGCATTGACAGATGAAGCAGAGGTAGACATAAAAGAATAATCATTGCTTCCTCCCGGATAGTAGGCATAGCCGTTCAGTCCTCCTGAATTGGAGGTTAGCTTTTTGACCACATAAATATTATAGTATTTGCTGGTATCCCATAATCCCAAGGCCGTAATATCTGTTGCGGGTACCGCATTGGTTGTATTGTCATCATTTACCCCTCCGCTTACATATTTTGGAAGATGAGATGCATTAATTCTGTTGATTCCATTGGTGGCATTACAACTGGGGTTTATTTTGGCAAAAACAAATTTTATAGGTAGAATAGAGGTTGTAGAAGACATTCCACTGGATGCGCTTCCTGCAAAAACCCCGTTGGTATAATTAACCCATGCAATAATATCTGCGTCAGATTTATTATTAACGGTTCCTATAGCACTTCCATCACTTACAACGTGTACAACAATCGGAATTTCATACACCTGATTTTGATTAAGTCTTGAGGCCAGTTTTCCGCTTTTGATCATTTTGGATAATTCTACATTAAAAGCATCATCCTGAGCTTTCTGTTCCGGGAACCTGGCATAATGTTTTTTCATTAATTCATCAGTTCCACATACCTCAAATTCTACATTCTGTGAATAAAGATTTGATGACAAAGCGCCTGCAATGCAAAGAAATAATAGTTTTTTCATAGTTTTTATATTGAATGTTTTTTGTTTATTAAAGATAATTCAAAAATACTATAAAACAACTAATGCTTCTTAAGGCTGCAAAAAATAAAATTTTGAGTGGTTCCGAAAGGAGTTGTATGATCTTCAGTAATGCAGTTTATTTTCTCAAATCCTCCTTCAAATTTTTCAGTCAGTGATATTTCATCATACTGCTGAATATCCAGTCCGCTGCACTTTGCAGGCCCGTTTTTAGAAAATGTTCCTAAAACCATAAAACCTGTTATATTTTTTTGTGCAAGAGTTACATATTTTGAAACCTGTTCAGGAGTCGTCAGAAAATGAAAGGCAGCCCTGTCATGCCAGATGTCGTAGGTTTCTGTAGGATCAAATGTGGTGATATCTGTAGCAATCCATTTTATTTTATGAGCTAAACTTCCTAATCTGTCCTTTGCTTTTTCCAATGCCTTCACGGAAATATCCAGGACAGTGATGTGTTCATAACCCTCTTCAAGCAGGTAATCAACCAGATTGCTGTCTCCACCGCCAATATCTATGATTTTTGCCTCTTTACCCAATCCAAAAGAACGGATGAATTCAAGAGAAGTGTTAGGCTTTTCCTGAGTCCAGCTTACCTGATCAGGATTTTTGGTTTCATATACATTTTCCCAGTGCTTTTTATTTTCGGAAGAGCTTATCATTCTTTTAACTGATTATTGATTTCTTCAAATTTATCAATTAATCCATCAATTTTTACCTGTTGTTTCCTTATTGTTTTCGGTCTCAGATAAAACCAATTGATTCCGATCCAGATAAACGTTAATCCATAGGCCAGTATTCCGTAAATCAATGTCATTCTTGAGGTATACTCATACATGTACAAACAGATTCCTAGAAACAGCATGATGAAATATAAGTTGAGCATGGTGGTCTGCATAAATTTCTGCTTATTTTTCACCAGATAAAGATTTTGAAGATAATCACTGTTGGATTGGGTATCGTCAATCTTGTAAAAGATCATGAATAGTTTATTATAGGCAAATAAGAAAATAACCATTGCCAGAATAACAAGTACAATTCCTATTTTGGTTGTAGCCAGTTGAGGTTGATAACGATACCAGATGAAAGCTATACTCAAGGATGTTGCAATCAGTAAGAGGTTGGTTAGAATGAGTTTACGCAGATTCTCATTCTTGAATTTTTTCAGTTTACTCAGAAGCTCTTCCACATTGGGCTTGTTGGAAGTTTGTTGCTTCCATATATTTTTGAAATCTATATTAGTAGCCATTTTCTTTAAACTTTTGCGTTAATTTTTCTTTTATCCTGTGAATCTTTACCCGTATATTGGATTCCGAGAGCCCTATAATATTTGCTATTTCGGCTTGTTTTACCTCTTCCAGCTCCAGAGAGATGATAATTCTGTCCGTTTCCTGCAGTTCAGAAATAAACTGATAAAGCATTTGTATCTGGGGTTCCATTGATTCCTGTTTTTTCTCTTCCAGATTGATGGGAAGATCTGTTTTGGTGAATCTTTTTTCCTTTTCAATCTGCCGGAGGCAGTTGTTGGAAGCAATTCTGAAGATCCATGTTCCAACACTGGATTCATTCCTGAATTTCGAAAGCTGCTGCCATACAATGATAAAGGTTTCCTGGGCTAGATCCTGAGCCAGTTCAGTATCATTTACATATCCCATACACAAACGGAATATTTTCTGCCAGTAGAGTTCGTATATCTCTTCAAATACCATTATTTTGCGGATAAGAAATTATTTAACTGGTTAAAATACCATTCCTTGTCATCATACATAATGAAATGTAATCCTTTTGTGGAATATTGAAGATTGGCATTTTTAAGATTTTTATACTGCGCTTCAATGGATGGCTTCATAGAAAGAAAATAAGACTCAAGCAGAATAAGAGAAGGACATTGGATATTTTTAATTTTTTCTCTAAGGTCTGTATTAGAGAAGTCACAGAACATTTTAGCAAAGGTCTTTCTATCAGACTTCATGCTCCAGTCAACCACCGTGTTTTGCATAGAAGTATCTGCGAGAAGACGTGGAATAGAATGAATCTGCATTTTTTTGAATTGTTCATCCGGCATTGCTGTAAAGGTACTCATCATTGCCGAGCAGTCATTATTTTCCTTGGAAGTAAAAGCAGGGTTGGAAATAGCGGCCAGGCAAGGTAGAGTATCTACAATAATAATTTTACCTACAAGCTCCGGATAATCTGCTGCAATAGCCAGAGCAAGGCCACCACCCATACTGTGTCCAATAATAACAGGTTTTTGAATTTTATGATCCTTTATATAAGCAGCAATTCCTTTTTCCCAGTCTTTAAAGGTAGGGTCTGCCTCGGGTTTTACTCCTGCAAATCCTGCCATCGTGAAAGTATAACAAGTGAAGTCTTTCTCAAATTTAGCCGTTGTTTCATTCCATACCTCTCCTGAAGAGGCAAATCCAGGAATAAATAGTAAAGACTGTTTTCCTTTTCCGGTTTTCTTTACTTCAAATGGATACGTTTTTTCCTGACCAAAAACACTGCCTACTGCAGCAAAAAATAACATGATAATAAGAAGGAACGTGAATTTTTTCATGATTTCTAAGGTTTTAAAGTTTATTTGTCTTTTAGAGACGGGTCTTCAAAAAATGTTACACTAAAATTTATTTTTTTTCAAAAAAATATTTATGCTTCTTAGAAACCCTTATTGTTAGGGCAAAATCATATGAAATTTATTTTAATGGATACAATGATATAAGAAACTGAAGATTATTAATCTAATATTCTTCCGTAGAATCTACTGATATCAAAATAGAATCCCGGGATTTTATATTTACCTTTTTCAAATTCCTGATAATCACATTTGCCGGTATGGCTTTGTGCTTGGGTTTCCATTTGAAACCTGTTTAAAAGGACATACTCATCCGTAACAGAAATGACATGAAAGCCTGTTTCACATTTCATTCCATCACCGGAAGTAAGAATGGCGTTTAATAATCCATGGAAATTTCCGGCAATTTTCTCTGCTGTGGCATCATCATTATTTAAATGATATAAATAAGCAAGATAGTTCATTGCCCGTAGATCCAGTGGATTTTCCTCCAAAACATCCAGAAAAAGCTGAATTCCTTTGGACAGATCTTTTTGTGAAATACCCTCCCCTCGATAATACTTGGCAACCTCTTCCGTTTTCTTACCCATTTTATAGGGCTGATATTCTTTTTGAAAAGTATAACCGAAGTAAAGATGGCGGTATTGATTGCTTGTAAGAAGGGGATCGTTCTGTTGTAATTGCTTTAAAAGTTTCGGATAATAGTATTCAGAATTTTTATCCTCAATATTTTTTTGAATCAATAAATAATCTGGTGCCTTAAATTCTACTTTTTGGGCATGAAAGAAAGAAAGAAGAAATAAAAAGAATAAAGAGAAAAATGCTTTAATATTCATGGTTTGTATAACGATGTTACAATTTTTCGATGAGTTAAAAATACGGAATATGTATTAATCAAATAATATTGACTGACTATTTGTAAAAAAAATAATAAAATATTGTCAAAGTGTTACTTTGTGTTAATAAATTTACTAACTTTATTCGGAATTTGAGACACTACCCCTAGTGTTGGGAGGGTGCCCAATGTGAATAGTAGTTTTTTAATTAAATCCCAAAATATAAATGAGTAGTAGCATCCAAGATGAATTTAAAGTCTTTAAAGACGAATTGAAGAAGTTGAATATCGAAGTACATAAATTTACTAACTTTATTCGGAATTTGAGACACTACCCCTAGTGTTGGGAGGGTGCCCAATGTGAATAGTAGTTT